>JACRCT010000656.1 GCA_016218885.1 Deltaproteobacteria bacterium
CAGCGCGTCAGGGACCTCCTTTTCGTAGCGCATGCACAGCTGGCCGGAATTCGTGATCTCGAAATTCGATGACTGGAAGTTCGTGAAGGAGAGGGATGCCCGGCCCGGTCTTCCTTGCTCAACCGCCCAGCGTGCAGACATACTTCCGGTGCATGCGCATGCTCATAGCGTTCACCTTCCTCGCCGTGTCGCTTTCCGCCTGTGGCTTCTGGGGTGGTTACCGTACTCCCCGAACCGCGCAACGCGACTATGCCCACCAACAGCTGCCGGCAGAACTCGCAGGCGTCGCGCCGGCCACCGCGCGGGTATTCGATCCACCGCGAGACCTGAGGGTCCGCTTTCACCTCGACGCTGAGTTTCGCTCTGAGATGCACTCCGAGGAACGGCTTCGCCGGATGGTGGAGTCGGCCAGCGCGGCGCTGGAGAGCCAGATAGGCGTGCGGCTGGTCTTCGCAGGCTCCGAACCCTGGGCGCGCCGAGCCCCCGCGGAGTCGATGCAGGCGATGCTGGAGGAAGCACATGGGCTGGAGCAGGAGCCGCAAGTCGACGTGACGGTCTTCGTGACCGGGGGCAGACCGCTCCTCACCTCGAACCTCCACGCCCTCGGCCGCGCCCGATTGCTGGACCCTCGCTTCGTGATTCGCGCCATCAGCGACCAGGAAGAGTACGACTCTCTGCGCAAGGCCCTCCCACTGCTCGAGGCGAAGGAGATCTACACCCTGGCCCGCGAGCGAGCGCGGCACAAACAAGTGGTGGTCTTTCTGCACGAGTGGGCGCACGCCTTTGGAGTGCCGCACCAGAAGTTCCCGCTCAGCCTGCTTTGCGAGCTCTACGACAAGGGACAGCGGGCATTCGGTCCGGAAGCCGAGGGATTGCTCGCGGTGACGCTGCCGTTCGCACTCGACCGCGAGCTGGCCCGTGATGCCCGTTTGCGCCGCATGCGGGAGGCGGTCCGCGGGTACCTCGAGACGCACCGTACCGGCGACTGGGTGGCCGCGGGCCGAGACCAGCTTCTGGCCTACGCCAGAGGAACAACCACCGCGGCGCCCGACGAGACGGACGAGACGGGACCGGAAGCCCAGGCACCTGCGTCGGACCCGAGAGCGGAGGCGCGCCAGCGAGCTGCCTTGGGGGACGTCGCAGGGGCGTGGCGCATCCTCGCCCCGCTCGCCGCGGCCGCACCGACGGATCTGGAGCTCCAGCGAGCCAGCTGCCGGGCGGGAGTCCAAGCCCGGCGCGAGGGCCCGGTCGAGGTCGCGGCGTCGGAGGCCTGCCGGCGAGCCGCCGAGCTGGACCTGAAGGACCCCTGGCCCCTGCTTGCGCTGGCGAACGCGGCCACCAGGGCCGAGAACCCTGCGGAGGCTGCGCAGCACGCGTTTGCGGCGAAAGCGCGACTGGAGAGCGGAACCCCGGACCCGGCGGGTTGGCGGCAGCTGATGCTGCAGTTCCAGTCCCTTTCTTCGCCGACGCTGGCGCGCGCCGCTTCGACGAGGGCGGGAGAGTCGCCCGGACCCGAGTGGGAAGAGTGGGAACGTCCACTGCGGCGACGGCTCTGCCTCCCGACCGACGCGGCCGCCGTGGGAATCGAACCCGAGCGCGAGTGGGAGTACGCCGCAGGCATCGGGCGACTCGCGGCGCAGGAGCAGAGCCTGACCGAGCAGGCGGTCCAGCAGGCGCTCGGTCGATTTCCCGGCACCCCCGGACGCGCCGCGATGGCGTGTTCGGCCGAGATGCGCAGGAACCGGTGGGCACGGGCACGTCGCTGGTGCGAGGCTGCCCTCGCCGCCCAAGCGGAGTGCTTGCCTGCACGGATCGCGCTCGGACTTGGCGCCTTGAACGCGGGATTGCTCCCGCTGGCTCGATCCCATTTGCTGCGTGCGCTCGACCTGGACCCGGGCAACTCCGCGGTGTGGGAGGCCCTGGCCCGCATCTACCTGGTGCAGGGAGATCAGGCAGGGTTGAACGCGCTCCAAGCCCGGCACCGCGCGACGGGAACCAACCAGGAGCGCTGATTCCTCCTGACACCGGCCTGCCGAATTGCCTGACTGCGCCGCGGTCCCGCAGTGGGGTGGACCGAGCTGTACGGCGCGCCGCTGCCCGGCGAGGTGGAGGAGCTCGTCGCCCAGCGCAGCGAGGGCAATCCGCTCTAGTGCCCGGGTGGTGGTGCGCAGCCTGGACGAGACCGGCTGTGAGTTGGGGTCCGGCGTCCGGGTAGATCGGGTCGGCGGCGAAGATCGTGGGCGCCTGGTCGAACATCTCCTCCTGGCATGGAGGCGCCCGGGCTCGGGTCATCGGGGGTGGCTTGGTCGGCAGGCCGAACTTGGGCAGGATCTCGACCGACTTGTCGTGGTCAGCCACCTGCCGGCGGCCTCCGCAGCCGCAGTCCAAGAGGTCGGTGGCGAAGGTCCTGCGCAGCGGCGAGTGCGAGCCCAATTCGCGCGGCCGCGGGGCCGTCGCCTTCACCCGCGGCAGGGTGTCCGGGCTCTCGTCCAAGGGGTGCGCCACGGGCGAGGCAAGAGGCAGATCGAGCTGCTCG
>JACRCT010000657.1 GCA_016218885.1 Deltaproteobacteria bacterium
ACGTCCAGAGCAAGCTCACGCCGCTCTACCAGCGCCACCTCGAGGTGGTCGAGCTGGTGCGCAGCCGGGCCCGGCTGGAGAGCGGGGTCGTCTTCTACGACGTCGGCGACCAGGACGTGGGCGCCCTCAACAAGTTCATCAGCTACGACCTGTTCCCCCAGGCCCGCTACGCGGTGTCGGTGTCGCGTCATCCCAGCCGCGCCAAGATCTCGGTGGGCTCCAACCCCTGGGCGCGCGAGAAGCGCACCCACGACCTGGCACGCCTCTGCGAGCGCTACGGCGGCGGCGGGCACCCAGTGGTGGGCGCGGTCTCCTTCCCTGCCGATGAGCTGGAGAAGGCCCGTCGGGTCGCGCAGGAGATCGTCGGGCAGCTGAAGGGGTAGCGGCCTTCACCTTCCCGGCGGCGGCTGAGCCGGTGCCGCGGCGCGCTCGACCTCGTCCAGGCGTGGCAGGAACACCTTGAAGGTCGTCCCGACCTCCGGCTCGGAGTGGGCCTGCACCGTGCCGCCCGCCTGCTGGACGATGGCGTACACCGTGGCCAGCCCAAGCCCTGTCCCCTTGCCCGGCTCCCGGGTGGTGAAGAAGGGCTCGAAGAGCCGCTCCTGGACTTCGCGAGTCATGCCGCGGCCGTTGTCGCTGACCGCCAGCGTCACGTAGCGGCCCGGGGAGAGGCCGGCCTGACGCGTGCTCGCTTGGTCGTCGAGGTCGACGTTGGCGGTCTCGATGACCAGCTTGGCGCCGGCCCGGCCGGCCATCGCGTCGCGGGCGTTGAGGACGAGGTTGAGCAGCACCTGACCCATCTGCTCGCCGTCGGCGCGGGCGCGGCCCAGCGCGGGGTCGCTGACTGCCACCAGGTCGAGGTCGTTGCCCAGGGCATGGCGCAGCACCTTCTCGGAGTCGCGGACCAGCGTGTTCAGGTCGAGCGGCTCGAGGGGGGCGGGGCGCTTGTGGCTGAAGGTCAGCAACTGCCGGGTGAGGCGGGTGGCGCGTTGGGCGACGTCGAGGATGTCCCGGGCGCGTTCGCGGGTCTTCTCCTGCTCGGCAGAGCCGGCGGCGATGAGCTGGGCGTTGCCGACCACGAGGGCCAGCAAGTCGTCGAAATCGTGAGCCACCCTGTCGGCGACGCGCCCCAGCGCGTCCATCTTCTGGGCGTGCCGCAGGTGCTCCTCGAGGGCGGCGCGCTCGCGCTCGGCCCGCTCGCGCTCGGTGACGTCGCGCACCGCCACGATGCGCATGGCTCGGCGCTGGAAGAGGAACTGGCCGAAGGAGACCTCGGCCGCGAAGGACGAGCCGTCCTTGCGCACGTGCCGCTGCGCCGCAAGACCCGCGTTCCCCTCGCGCGGAATCCCCACCCCGAGCCGATCGACCGTCATGGCCGCCAACTCGTTCTGGCTGTAGCCGTAGAGGCGCTGGGCTGCAGAGTTGGCGTCCTGGATTCGACCGAGATCGGCGTCGCAGACCAGGATGGCGTCGCAGGAGGCCTGAAAGACGCCGCGGTGGCGCTCCTCGCTCTCGGCGAAGCGGTCGAGCAGGCGGCGCTGGTCGCGCTTGAGGCGAACCTTCTCGGCGGCGTTCTGGACCTTCAGGTTGAGGTCGTCGAAGTCCTCGATGGGCTTCTGGATGTAGTCGAAGGCCCCCACCTTCACGGCCTCGATCGCCGAGTCGAGCGAGGCGTAGCCGGTAAGGAGGATGACCTCCACGTCGGGGTGCAGGTGCTTGAGCTCCCGGGCGACGTCCAGCCCCGTCCGGTCGGGGAGGTTCTTGTCGACCAGGGCCACCTCGAGCGAAGGGCACCGCCCGGCCAGGGAGAGCGCCTGGCCGGCGGTCTCCGCCACGAGGAACTCACGATCGGTCCGCGCCAGGATGCTCTGCAGCACGGTGAGGATCACCGGCTCGTCATCGACGATGAGGATCTTGTTCATGAGGGTCTCTGGCTTGGCAGACGCGCCTCTGAAAAGCAACGCCGGGAGGCCAAGGCCGCCCGGCGTCAAAGGCTCCTTCGGATCTCTCGCCTACATCTCGGCGAGCATCATGTCCAAGCCGTTCTGGAAGGCGCCCACCCAGACGTTGAGGCTCTCCTCGTCGACCTTGGCGAAGCCCATCGCGCCCAGGGTCTTATTGCCCTGGAGGTCCTTGCGGCCCTTGAAGAGGCGGCGGCCCTGGCTGTCATAGACCGAGACGACGGTCTTGGCGTAGGCCTTGGTGGTGGGGATGATGCCGCCGGTCTGGGTGGTCCACTCCGAGTACACGACGGTGATGAGGTCCACGCCCAAGGCCTGGCAGAGGTCGGTCGCCATCTTGGGATCGAGGTTGGTCTTGACCATGTCGCTGCGGTCGGCGGCGAAGATGGGCATCTGTGCGCCGGCCGGCTTGGGGGCGAAGACGTTGCCTTCCGCTTTGGACTTGGCGAGCTTCTGGTAGGGCTCGGCGGCCACGATGGAGGCGGCAGGGACGATGGTCCACTTGGCGCCGAAGGCCGTTTCGGTGAGGCCGAGCATCTCGTCCATCTTCTTGGTGATGAGCGAGCCGACGTCCTCGCTGTTGCCGTGCTGGAGCGTCTTGCCGAAGTCGCTGACGGTGAGTGAGACCACCGCCATCTTGGCCTTCTTCTCCTTGGTGGCGTCGAGCTCGGCCTTCATGTTGGCTCCGCCCCCGCAGGCGGCGAGCAACGAGAGCGCGGCGATCACGGCGGTGAAGCTGAAGAAGCGATGCATTATTTCCTCCTTGAGACCGGTGAGCACGGCAAGGCACGGACACCAAAATCGACGCTGGAAACTACCACAGCCCCTGGAGTCGAGTGCCAGCCCCCCCGCTCTTCTCACCCTTTCGCTTGCCGGGGAACTCCCGACGAAGGGACTATGGGCACCAGCGGCGCACGGCCTGGAGAAGCACGTCGAGGTCGATGGGCTTCTTGAGATAGCCGTCGGCGCGCACCGAACCCGGGTCGGCTCCGCGCACGTCTCCGGAGAGCACGACCACGGGGATGGAGGCGAGCGCCGCGTCGCGCAGCTGCTCGGCCCGAAATTGCCAGCCGTTCATCAGGGGCATCATCAGGTCGAGCAGGATGAGCCCTGGACGCTCGCCCCCGCGCAGCGCTTCCAGCGCCTCGGTCCCGTTGGCGAAGGCGAGGACGCGCCACCCTTCGAGCTCGAGCAGCTGGCTGACCATGGCCCGGATGTCCGGGTCGTCCTCTACGAGCATCACCGCCGCCGGCGCGGCTCCCTCCTGGTGCTCGCTCATGCGACTCCCCGCTCGCTGTCTGCCTTGGCGTGCGGGCCGTTGCACGGGAGCTCGACGAGGAAGGTCGAGCCGGAGCCGGGCTGGCTCTGCACCTGTATCGAGCCGCCCAGCGCGTCCAACACCCGCCGCACGATGTAGAGCCCCAACCCCAGGCCGCTGTAGTGGCGCGCTGACACCGCGCGCTCGAACCGCTCGAAGATGCGTCCCACCCTCTCCGGGGGAATGCCGATGCCCTGGTCACGCACCACCAGGCGGGCCAGGTCCGCCTCGGCGGTCACCTCGATCTCCACGGGCTTGCCTGCTCCGTACTTGAGCGCGTTGGAGAGCAGGTTCGCCACCACCTGCTCCAGCCGCGCCCTATCCCACCGGCCCACCACGGGCACCTCGGCCTTCAGCGTGACCGCACAGCCGGAGCGCGCTGCCTCGGCGGCCGTCTGCGCCAGGATCTCCCGGGCGACCGTCGTGAGATCGACCTGCTCCAGCTGCAGGTCCAGGCGTCCCGCCTGGATGCGTGAGACATCGAGGAGCCGATCGATGAGCTGCGCCATTCGCCCGCTCTGGCGCGTCGCGGTCTCCAGCGAGCTGGCCAGAAACTCCGGCGGCACCTTGGCCAGGGACCCCGCCTTGGTGAGCCGCAAGAGCCCCTGCGCGGCCAGCTGCAGGCTGGTGATGGGGGTGCGTAGCTCGTGGCTGGCGATAGAGAGGAACTCGTCGCGTGCCCGGACCGCCTCCTGGGTGCGCAGGTAGAGCCGGGCGTTGTCCACCGCCAACGCGGCGCGGATGGCCAGATCCTCGGCCAGCGCCAGGTCCTTGTCGCCGTAGTGCCGGCCCGACGGCCCGTAAGCCAGGGTGATGGCCCCTAGCTGCTTGCCGCGCGCGGTGAGGGGGACGATGAGCAGCGAGTGCGCTCCCAGCTCCTCCAGCAGGGCGCGGTGGCCCTCGTCGCGGGCGATGGCTTGGAGGTGCTCCGGCGTGACCTCGGCGATCAGCTCGCTCTGCCCGGTGCGCAGCACCTTGGGCACCCCCGCCGGCCAGCTCAGGTTGGGAGGGAAGCGGATGCGCAGCTGGTGCGCCGCCTCCGCCCGTGCCGGGTCGACGTGCGCCACCGCGACCCGGTGCAGGGAGCGGTCCTCCTCCACCACGTCCACCACGCACCAGTCGGCGAAGCCGGGAAGGGCCAGGTGCGCCACCCGCTCCAGAGTCGCCGCCCAGTCGAGCGAGGCCGCCAGCAGCCGGCTGGCCTCGGCCAGGAACGCGGCTCTTCGCTGTGCATCCTCGGCGGCCTCGCGCGCCGCCTGCTCCTTCTCCAGCAGGCGCAGCCGCTCCCACTCGGCGCGACGGCGCTCGGTGGCGTCACGGAAGCCCCAGCTGCGCCCGAAGTAGACCCCTTCTCCGCTGCGCACCGGGGTGCAGGTCACGTCCAGGATGTGCCCATCATGCAGGCGGATCTCGCCCACGTTCGCCGCCTCGCCGCTGGCCGCGTAGCGCTCCAGGCGCGCACGGACCTCGGCCGGCTCCTGCGCGTGCTCGGTCATCGAGGAGAGGAGCCTCTCGGGCGGGGGTAGGGGGCCGTCGGGCAGATGGAAGAGCTCGCGGAAGCGCCGGTTGCAGGAGACCGAGGCGTCCACGGCCACGAAGAGGATCCCGTCGAAGGCCGCCTCGCGCTGACTCTCCAGGAGCGTCTTCTGCTCGTAGAGCCGGCGCTCGCTTTCGAGGGTGCGGGCGTAGAGCTGCCGGTGCAGGAGCGCCGTGCGGACGATCTCCACCAGGCGCTCGACGACGCCGTGGAACTGCACCGGCAAGCGCGGCCCACCCTCGAAGAACAGCACCAGCCCGGAGGCGGCCTGCCCAGCGTCGGGAGCGGTGATGCGGAAGCTCCAGCGTACCAGCCCCTCCCTCGCCAGCTCGGGGTAGGGCAGCTCGGACGGGAAGGAATCGGCCGGGTCGAGCGGACCCAGGGGCATTCGCCTCGACGCCCGAGACAGGCCTGCCGCTCCGAACAGACGCGCCGCGCCTGAAGGCTCGGCTTCGCCTACGCACAGGGCCGCCACGCAGCCCAGCCGCACCGCCAGCCGATCGAGGAAGTCGTCCATCGATCGCCGGGGATCGAACAGGTCGAGCGCCGCCACCGTGAGCTCCTGCAGGACGCTGGCCCGTGCCAGGCGCTCCTCGGTGAGCTTGAGCTCGGCGTCAGCGACCACGGCGCTCCTTCAGCCCGGCAGAGCCAAGACCGCAGTGGTCTTGTTGTGGAACTGCGGCACCGCTGCCCCCAGCGCACCCACCTCGCCCATGGTGAGGCAGCCCATCCACGGCACGCCCTGGCCCAGGCCCTCGCTCACCGCATTAAGCTCGTCGCGCAGGCCCTGGTCGCCCAGCAGCAGAAAGCGCGAGACACAGTCGAAGACGAAGGCGCCACCCAGGGGCCCGCCGACCGCGGCGCGGGCGGCCTCGGCGGCGGCGCGCGCCGCCCCCACCAGGTCCGACCCGTTCGACTCCATCACCCTCACCAGCGAGCCGTCCGGCACCTCGGCCACGCAGCGCAAAGAGCCGTCCGCCTCCACGCCGATGGGGTCGCGGATGAGGTGGTCTCCGTCGGCCTGGGGGATGCCCAGCGGGTGGCGCATGGCGAAAGCCGTGAACCCCTCGCGGGTGACCTCGTCGCCTCGCTCGGTGGCCGAGCGCCGGTAGACCTCGAAGGCCTGCTCGTACTCCAGCTCGAGCACGTGGGAGCCGCGGGCGCGCGTGACCATGGTCGGGGGGCCGTAAGGGCGCCAGCCGTGCCGCATGCCTGCCCCCGTGTGCCCCGGCAGGTCCAGCGCCGCGGCCACCGCGTGGTCAGAGAAGGCCTGGCCGCGGGCGAACTGCGCCGCCTGGATGAAGCGCAGATTGTCGCCAGCGCCGCCTCCCGCCCAGGCCAGCGCGGTGCCGCCCTCGTGCACCGCGCCGCGCACCACCTCGGCGCCGTGGCCGCCCAAGGCATTCATGAAGAGCAAGGCCATCCGCCCGCGGGTGGCGCTGCGAGCGGGGAGCTGGTCGAGCGCCCGGGCCACCGCTGCCGCCCCTGCCGAGCGAGGATTGCCGCTGACGGGGCCGGCCGCGCCCACCCCCACGAAGGCCTGAGGAGAGGAGACGACGCCCACCACCAGCCCTGCGCGCAGGAACGCGGCGTCGGCAAAGACCCCCGCTGCGCTGCAGCCGACCCAGGGAAGGTTGCCCAGCTGGCGTGAGCGGGCGCCGGCCAGGACCTCGCCGGGATACCCGTCGGTCGCCAGCACCACCGCGAGGGCGGGATGCAGCGCGTCTTTCATGGCCGCGCCGGTGGCCTCGGCAACTGCTGCGCCGAGGTCTTCCTGTGTGCTCTTGCCGATATGCAGCTTGGAGATCATTCCGACGCGTCCGAGGTCGCGAGCGTAGCGCCTGAGCGGCGCCCGCCACAACCGTGCGAGCGCGAGCCGCCAGGCAGCCGTGCCCTGGCAAGGCGTTCACGTCGCTGAACCTTGGCGGCCGCGCGAGATCGACGTTGACCGCTTTCCTTGCTCTCGAGAAGCGGGATGGTCGGGTCGAGTATCGGCTTCAGGCCGTTCACGTCGCCGTCGCCGTCAACGTCAACGACCACGTCTACGTCCATCTCACGGGGAACCCCATGCTTGGCGTCGAGGTCCGAAATTCGAGCTTGGCCTCGACGTAATCGTTGACGTTGACGTTGACGGCGACGTTGACGGCGACGGCGACGGCGACGGCGACGGAGAGCCTCGATCGCGCGTGGGAGGCCGACCCAAGAAGACTCCCGACGCTAGTGCATGGGTCCCTCAGGCAGCTTGGCGAGATCGATGACCCCGAAGCTCGCCTCATACCGCTTGAGGTTGTCCTGTAGGGCCAGCAACAGGCGCTTCATGTGCTGGGGGCTGGTGATGATGCGTGAGCGGACCTTGGCCTTGGGCTGCTGCGGCTGCACGTAGATGAAGTCCAGGGTGAACTCGGTGGGCGTGTGGTTCACCATCGCCAGGTTGCAGTACGCGCCCTGCGCGGTCTGCTCGTCGAGATCGATCTGCAGTTGGACATCCTTGGGGGCGGGCGCTTCGGGCTTGTCGGCCATGGCGGGGCTCCTTCTGACGAGTATGGGTGCGAATCCTACCGCCGCAGCGTTCTGGCTGCTCTCGCGAACTCTCGAAAGGCGGGCATCGCCTGCTCCTCTGTGAAAAAGGGGGCTGCCAGCCCCTGCGCGGCATGCTATCGGGGAAGGGTGGTGCGCCACCCGACCGAAGACTCGAGGCTTGTTCCGTTCGACCTGGGCAGAGGTCCTCCGGTCCTGCTGGTCCACGGCTTCACTGGCACTCCCTTCGAGATGCGCTTCCTGGGCACGCACCTCGCGCGCCACGGCTTCCGCGCCGTCGGCATGCGGCTGCCCGGCCATGGAGTCGACCCCTTTGCCCTGGAGCAAGCCACCGCCACGCAGTGGGTCAATGAGGCGCGCGCGGAGCTCCTGCGCATCGGTGAGGGCGGGCGCGCGCACGTGGTGGGACTGTCGATGGGGGCGCTCATCGCCGCCATCCTCGCCGCTGACCATCCTGACCGCGTGAGCGGCCTGGCGCTGTGCGCCCCGGCGCTACGGCTGAACAAGGTTCGTACCCTGATGATCGGCCTGTCCGCACTGCGCTTCTTCACGCCTAGGCTGCGCTTCGTCTCCAAGGGGCCCAGCGACCTGCAAGATCCCCTGATGCGAAGGCGGTTGCCGAGCATCGGACGCATCCCTGCCGCGGCGGTCGAGCAGTTCTCCCGTGTGCGCACCTGGGCCCGCCTGGCCTTGCCCAAAGTGCAGGCTCCGACGGTGGTGGTCTACTCCGAGAACGATCGCACCGTTCCCTCTGCCGCCGCCTTTGAATGCGCTCGCCTCGTAGGCTCGCGCCCGGTTCGCATGGTACGGCTGGAGCGGTCCAGCCACGTGCTCACGCTCGATGTGGAGCGCACCCGCGTCGCCGAAGAGATCGAACGCTTCATCCGCGCGCTGGCCTAGAGAGAGGTCCGCGCCTCGTCGAGGAGCCGCCAGATGGCCCAGTACGTCCTGTCGATCGATCAGGGGACCACCGGAACCACGATCCTGGTTCTGGACAAGCACCTCGCGGTCAAGGCCAAGGTCAACCAGGAATTCCGGCAGATCTTCCCCAAGCCGGGTTGGGTCGAGCACAACCTCGAAGACATCTGGGCGACCGTCGAGAGCGGCATCCCCAAGGCGCTGCGCCAGGCAGGGGTCAAGCCGCACGAGCTCGTCGCCATTGGCATCACCAATCAACGCGAGACCACCGGCCTGTGGGACCGGCGTAGTGGCAAGCCCGTCCATCACGCCATCGTGTGGCAGTGCCGGCGCACGGCCGATGCCTGCCAGGAGCTGCGCGCCGCCGGCCACGAGGAGTTCGTGCGCGAGCACGCGGGTCTGGTGCTCGACCCGTATTTCTCGGCCACCAAGATCTCCTGGCTGCTCGACAACGTGAAAGGCGCCCGTGCTCGCGCCGAGAAGGGCGAGCTGGCCTTCGGCAACATCGACGCCTTCCTCGTCTGGCGTTTCACCGGTGGCGCGGTGCACGTCACCGACGCCACCAACGCCTCGCGCACCTCGCTCTTCAATCTCAGGTCCCTGACGTGGGATCCGGAGCTGCTCTCGCTCTTCCGGGTCCCCAAGGAGGTCCTGCCTCAGGTCAAGGGTTCGAGCGAGGTGTATGGGACGACCAGGGGCGTCAAGTGCCTGCCCGACGGGATCCCGGTGGCGGGCATCGCCGGGGACCAGCAGGCTGCGCTCTTCGGCCAGGCCTGCTTCGAGCCCGGTGAGGCCAAGTGCACCTATGGCACCGGGGCGTTTCTCTTGATGAACGTCGGGCCGCAACCGGTCTTCTCGAAGAAGGGGCTGCTGAGCACCGTGGCCTGGAAGGTGGGCGGGGAGGTCAACTACGCGCTCGAGGGCAGCGCGTTTATTGCTGGCGCGGCCGTGCAGTGGCTGCGCGATGGGCTCAAGCTCATCAAGAAGGCCTCGGAGATCGAGGCCCTAGCCAAGACGGTCAAGGATTCGGGTGAGGTGGTCTTCGTCCCTGCGCTCTCCGGGCTAGGCGCGCCGCACTGGCGCCCCGAGGCCCGCGGGCTGCTCGCCGGCCTCTCGCGCGACACCCATGCCGGGCACCTCGCGCGCGCGGTCCTGGAGGGAATCGCCTTCGAGGTCTTCGACCTCGCCGAGGCCATGGCCGCCGACGCAGGCAAGACCATTCCGGCCTTCAAGGTGGACGGCGGGGCGTCGGCCAACGACCTCTTGATGCAGTTCCAGGCCGACCTGTTGGGCGTGCCGGTGGTTCGCCCGCGGATGATCGAGACCACCGCCTTCGGCGCCGCCTTCCTGGCAGGCCTGGCGGTCGGCTTCTGGCCAAACAAGGATGAGATTCGCCGCACCTGGAAGGCGGACAAGAGGTTCGTCGCCAAGATGAAGGATGACGAGCGGGCGCGGCACCTCGCCAAGTGGCGGCGTGCAGTGCAGGGCGCTTGAGCAGGGGCTGGGCCTTTCCGAGCATTCGGCTCCTTGCCTTGGTTGCCGCACCGCTCTGAGCCAATAGGGTGGGAAGACCTTCGGGAGATCCGGTCTCGTGACCGGACCCGCGCCGAACGCAGGGATCGGGCGCACCCGCCATCTCCCCAAGCTCGGCGAGCTTCAGGTCGCCTGCCTCTTCGCCTGCGCGCCGCGCGCTCACGGAGGGGACGGAGGGGGCAGTCTTCGTGTCGCAAGGGCGGCAGTCAGTAGCAGCGACGCTCTTCGGGGCCCAGGGGAGGTAGAGGGGTCCTCGAGCACCATTCTTCGAAAGTACAAGGTTTGTACCAAGGGGTATTGCCCGTCCTGCCGATGCCAATGGAACGCGCTATTCGCTCTGCTGGGAGCTTCGGCCTCGGCTTTTGACTGCAAACCTCTTCGCTCAGCGCGCTTCCGGTTGCCCCTCCTGGAAGCTTTGGCGAGGTGCCGAATCGCAGATGGTAAAGACCTTTTACCAGACCAGCCGGGGGACCTATCCTCCTCTGAGGCCTTCGGCTGCCCTTTCGCGAACCCCCCCCCGCCTTCCCGGCTTCTCGCCCTGAGCCACGGTTGCGGCTTGCGAAGGATGGGGCAGGGAAGGAGAGCGGTTCCTGGCTCCTCGATAGCTACGGCACAGGAGAAGACCAGGCTGCGCCCGGAGTGTCGAATTCGAGACGGCGCCGCGATCCCGTCGTATCGTCTCGCGAGAGGCTCGCGCGCAGGCACCCATGGCTGCAGACAACAACAGGCACTTCGAGGCTGGTCACATCGTCGATGGCAGGTACGAGCTCCAACGGCTGCTGGGCGAGGGCGCGATGGGCGCCGTCTACGAAGCCCGCAACGTCTGGACGCAGCGACGCGTGGCCGTGAAGGTGCTCCTGCCGGAGCTGGCCCGCATCGACGGCTTCGCCCAGCGCTTCATCCTCGAGGGCCGCAGCGCCACCATGGTGTCCCATCCCAGTGTCGTGGAGGTGCTCGACATGGGGCGCGACCCGGCCGACGGGTCGCTGTACCTGGTGCAGGAATTCCTCGTCGGCACCGGGCTCGACGTGGTTCTCGCCAAGAGGGGGCGGCTGCCGGTCCGCGATGCCCTGGACATCGCCGTGCCGGTCATGGCCGCGCTGGCGGCGGCCCACCGGCGCGGAATCGTGCACCGCGATGTCAAGCCGGCAAACATCCTCCTGGCCCAGACCGCCTCGGGGATCATCACCCCCAAGCTGATCGACTTCGGCGTCGCCAAGCTGCTCTCCGGCGACCGACCCACCCAGACCCAACCCGGGGTCCTGGTGGGCACGCCCTGCTACATGTCTCCGGAGCAGCTCCTCGCCGAGGACCAGATCGATCAGCGTGCCGACGTCTGGGCCATGGGGGTCGTCCTCTACGAGATGCTCGCCGGCCGGCGCCCGTTCGATGGCGCGCTGGTGCAGGAGGTGTGCGTCGCCATCGCCCGCGGCCAGTTCGCGGCGCTCGGCAGCCTGGCCAAGGAGGCCCCGGACGGGCTGGTGCGGGCGATCTACCAGGCCCTGGCACGCCGCAAGGACGAGCGTCACGAGTCGATGGAGGCCTTCCTCGATGCGCTGCTGAGCGCGCCGGGGCTCGAGGAGACCTGCGGCTGGCTGGTCGAGCGCCATGGCGAGAAGCTGCCCTACCGTCGCCATCATCCGCGCTACGCCGTCCACTGGAGCTGTGACGTGAGCTGTGCGAGTTGGGGCAAGGTGCTCGAGCTCGTCTCCGCCAACGTCAGCCGCGGCGGGGTGTTCCTGCTCTCCGGCAACCCGCCCCAGCCAGGGGCGAAGGTCGAGGTGGGTCTGGTCCTGCCCGACGGCGCTCGCATGAGGCTGCGGGGAGCAGTGGTACGAGTGATAGGGCCCGAAGCAGCTTCCTCGGGCGCGAGCGCCGGGTTCGCGGTCCACTTCGACCAGGAGCATGCGACGGAGCTCTCGGTGCTCGAGCAGGTCGCCGCGGCGCACCAATCGCCGGGGTACGAGGCCTTGCCCGAGGCCGTGCTGGCTCCACGCTCTCCAGCGGCCCCGGAGCCCAAGCCAGCGCCGCAATCCCCCCGAGCCCTGCGCGAGCAGCTGGCCGACGCCGTGGGCATCGACTTCGGCACCACCTACAGCAGCGTGTCGATCGCCTTCAAGGACCGCGTCTATCCCATCTGCGACGCGCGGCAGCGTTCGCTGCACCCGTCCATCGTGAGCTTTCCCAGGCATGGCGGCCCCGTGGTGGGTTGGGACGCAAGGCAGAGGCACCTGAGCGAGCCGGAGCGGACGGTGAGGTCGATCAAGCGCCTCCTGGGACGCTCGATCGACGAGCCCACCCTGCAGGGCTACCTCGGCTCGTTGCCCTATCCCACGGTGCGCGGACCCGGCAACGCCGTGGTGCTGCAGATCGACGACACGCCGCTGGCGCCAGTACAGGTGGCCGCGGAGATCATCGGCCTGTTGCGCAAGACCGCTGAGTCGCGCACCGGGAAGGAGATCCTGCGCGCGGTGCTCTCCGTGCCGCTCGACTTCACCGAGGCGCAGCGCCAGGCGGTGCAGCGCGCCGCCTCGATGGCCGGGCTCGAGGTGCTCGAGCTGATTGGCGAGCCTATCGCCGCGCTGCTCGCCTACGGCCTGGGGCAGAACAAGCGCGAGGTCGTCGCGGTCTACGACTTCGGGGGCGGTACCTTCGATTTCTCGGTGGTCGACATGCAGGGCGACCACCACCGCGTGCTGGCCAACGGCGGGGACGCCTGGCTGGGGGGCGACGACTTCGACCTGGCCATCGCCACCGCAGCCGCCGACCGCTTCTGGCGCGAGACGCGCGTCGATCTGCGCCAGCGGGCCGTGGAGTGGCAGCGGCTCCTGTACGCGAGCGAGCACGCCAAGCGGATGCTCACCGCCCAGGAGCAGACAGAGCTGGTGGTGGAGAAGGCTTTGGAGCATCCCGCTCCCCGCGACCTGCGTTGGAGCCTGAGCCGCGCCGACCTCGAAGCTCTGTGCAAGAGCGCCATCGAGGCTTCGATCGAGGTGTGTCGGGACGCATTGGCTGGCGCCGGGGTCGCCCTGCAGCGCGTCGATCGCGTGGTCATCACCGGGGGTACCTCGCGGGTTCCCGTCCTGCAGCGCGAGTTGGCCCGCTTCTTCGGCAAGCCGGTGACCTCGCTCGTCGATCCCGAGATGTCGGTTTGCATCGGTGCCGGGCTGCGTGCGGCCATGCTGACCAAGCATCAGGTCCGCCAGGCCGCCCACCGCGCGCCCTGAGGCTCGTGGCGGGGCAGAGGAGGGCCTGCCTGACCTTGGGAGAGAGCCTCTGGGCCGGCCGGAAAGCGCCCTCGGTTCGCGACTCTGGAGCTAATCGCCTGCGGTGAAGGTGCCGATGTCTCCGACTGAGCGCGTTCCGGGCTGGGATCCCGGCAGTGCCCAAGGAGCATCCATGGACGCCAAACAAGAGATCGATGCGGCGATCGATGCGCACGCCAAGTGGTTCGTCCGGCTGCGAGTGGCCATCGAGAAGAAGAGCAGCGAGTTCGCTCCCGGCAAGGTGTCGCTGGACAACGCCTGCGACTTCGGGAAGTGGCTCTATGGGAGCTTTCCGCCGCACCTGAAGGCCAGCCCGGCCTACCTGGAGATTCGCAGCCTCCATGCGAGCTTCCACGTCGCCGCCGCGAAGGTCCTGGAGCTGGCGCTGGCGGGCAAGGCTCAAGAGGCGCTGAAGGCCCTCGAACCGGGAGGGCACCTCAAGCAGGTCTCCATCCAGCTGGTCTCGAAGCTCACCGCCTTGAAGGCCCAGGTCTGAGTGCGGCCGTCTCGATGAGATCCCGAAGGTAGGCAGGCGACAGCCGCCGCCAGCTCCCTGGCAGCGGCTGTGTCCTGTCGAAGCTCGTTGGGTACCGCCGCGATCTACCGAGGGTCGGCGAGGATGCGGTCGATCTCCGCCTGCGGGTCCTGGATCACGCCCTCGTGCACCAAGGTGAGGTCGCGATTGGACTTGGTGTCGTGCAGCGAGACGTTGTTCACCAGCACCTGGTCAGCGCCGGCGAGGCTGGCGAGGGTGGCGAGCTCGAGCTGGAGGTCGAGGCTCGCATTGGCCTTGGCGAACACGTGGGCGCGTGCCGCTGGCGTGGCTGCCTGCTGCAGTCGGGACACGAGTGAGCTGAGCTCCTCGCTGTCGCGCCATGCGGCCCGGTCTTGGGTCAGATTGCGGCCCGTGAGGAAGCGATAGCGGCCCTCGAGGTCCTGCGCCCGGAAGGAGATGCTGTCGCTCCGGAGCATCTTCATGATGTCGCCGTGGCGCGGGTGGTCGGTGGCCAGCCAGGGCGTATTCCTCCACGCGCGCTGGTTGTCGCCGATGAGGTAGTGCATGTCCCAGGGGCGATCGAGCTTCTCGTAGGCGGCCCCGAAGGCCTTCTGCACCTGCTCCGGGCTTACCTGGCCGAGCGCCTGAAGCCCCTCGTCGGTGATGAAGAAGTCCACCGTGCGATCGGTCTTGCCGAAGCTGTCCAGGAACGTCCCGTTGTCGGCGAGGCCCTGCAGCGAGTCGCTCTCTGCGCCCAGGAAGCTGCTCAGCTCGATGAACTTGCGCACGTCGTTGCGGGAAGTGACCTTGTCGCCCCGCACGGTCTGGGTCAGGTGCAGGAAGCTCTCGACCGGCTCTCCCGGCTGCCGGGTCTGGATGAGCTCGGCGGACGTCGCGCGCTTGCCGGCCCAGATGTTGGAGAGGATGCCGGAGTAGTTCTCGTCGAGCCGGGCCCGGTCGAAGGTGAGCTCGCCCTGCGCCGAGCGGAGCGTGCCGTGAGCCTCGGAGTGGCTGGAAGCAGCTTGCAGCAGAGCAAGCTTGCCCAGCTTGAGGTTCGCCGAGGTGGAGGAGGTGCGCCCCACTTGGTCGAGGCGCGCGAAGGAGACGCCGCTGCTCGCGCCCTGCGCCCCCAGGGTGTCGGCCGTCCTCGTGTCCAAGCGCAACAGATCGGAGTAGGCCTTGGCGCCCTCCGCCTGGGACAGATCGATCGTGTAGCTCTGCACCACCTTCTCGCTCTTGGCGCGTGAGTGCGCCACCGAGAGATCGGCGCTCGTCCACTTGGAGATCTGCTTCTCGATTTTCTTGGCGACGGACTCTCCGCCCTGCTCGAAGAGGTCTCCGCCGAGCTCCGGCAGGTTGTCCCTAAGAGAGGCGGTGACTCCGACCCGGGCGCCCACCGAGCCGCTGCCCGTGGTGGACTCGAGCGTGGAGAGGGAGACGAAGACCTTGTCGCCCTCCAGCCGCTTCACCGTGAGCGATACGCTGCCCTCTCTGGACACGCCGACGTTCACGCCCGCCGAGGCCCCCACGCTGATGAAGTTGCCGAGGTCGGCCAGCTGCGCGCCCACCCCCACGCCGGCGTTGGCCGCCACCGTCCCTCGCCCGACCAGCCGCACCTCGGTCCCCTCGGCCAGCGCCTTGGCGTTCTCGGGGTTGAAGGGCAGATCCACCGAGAGGTTCTTGGCGAGCTGGCCCGCTGCAGAGGTCTCGAGCGGATAGGGAGCCAGTACCGAGTATCCCAAGCTGGCCTTGGAGTTGAAGCCGGCGCTCACGCGGGCGGCGCCCGCCGGCAGCGAGAAGGTGAATCCGGCGCGGGGGTAGATGCCACCACCCACCGTGGCCCAGGTCACCTTCTGCCACGCGGCCTCCATGCGCTGGGTCGTCGCCGCGCGATGCGGATCGTCAACGACAAGCGGGTCGTCGGGCCGCAGCGGTTTGACCTGCGTGCGCACGCAGATGCCGGCGTGGTCGCCCAGCTTGAAGTCGGCGATGGAGAGGTCGCGCGAGCGATAGATCTGGTCCTTGGCGAGGTCGACGAGCTTGTCCTTGACCTTGTCCAACAGCCCGTCGCTCTCATTGCTGCGCAGGGTGTCGGGCGCCATGCGGAAGAGGGCCAGGGCCTGGTTGCGCTCCGCGTCGCTGGCGAAGTACTCGCTCTTGAGCTCGTCGCGCAGGACCTGCTGCTGCTCGGCGGTCAGCGGCCCCTCGGCGATGAGCTGCTGCGCCTCGGCGGCAGTGAGCTTGTGGTCCTTCACCGAGGAAGCGACGCGGTGGCGGAAGGCTTCGAGCGAGACAGGCATGGGACCTCTTCGAGGAGCGGCTTTCGGGGGGGGAGGCCGGTCAATGACGACGCAGCATTATGCCTGGAGAGCAGACGGACGATCCACTCCTCGGCTTCCTGCTTCGAGAGGTGGGAGCCAGGCAACGTTGGAGCAAGGGGCCTGGGCGATCCCTCTAGCGAAGGGCGGCCTCGACCATCGCCAGGTCCTCGTTGCTGCGCACCTCGAGGCAGTCGGCGGCGGAGTCGCACTGCGGGCAGCGCCCCACGCTTTCGGTGCGTGCCCAGACGCGGCGGCAGCGCAGGCACACGTAGAACGGCCGCAGGGTGGCGCGGGCGAGCGCGAGCAGCTCGTGGACGGGCAGAGGGGGCTGCTCGGCGCCCCGCGGCGGGCGGGGCTTCACCAGCTGGCGCACTCCGCCCGCGAAGAAGGCTGTGGCGATCAGGAGCAGCAGGAGCGCGAACGCCCGCAGCTCGCCTATCTGGTGAAGGTGCTGGCGGGCCACCCGCTCGGCAGCGACCGACCAGACGAGCGCGCCACCCCCCGCGAAGGCCGCAGCGGTCCCCAGCAGCAGGCCGCCCCCAGCGCGTCCGAGGCGGCGCACCGCATCACGCGCGTCCAGGAAGAGCGCGGCGAGGGAGTCGATCGACTTCATCGGGAAGGGATGCTCAGCCTGCCCGGTGCTGGGCAAGCCGGCGAGCGACGATCTCCTCGATCAGCGCCATGGAGTCGGCGTCGAAGTTGACGAACTCGACCCCCATCCCGGCGACGACCGCGGGATCGCCCGGGAGGTTGACGCGCACGACCCGCCCCAGGCCCTCGATGAGCCGCGACCCGTCCTTGAGGGCGAACTGCAGATAGACGAACGCGCCCTCCTCTCGAGGCTCGTTGGTCTTGATGAACATTCCGCCCACCGAGAGGTCGGTGGAGTACTCGGCGAGGAACTCCTCGAAGGTGTCGAAGCGGTACTGGATGAGCAGCTGCAGCGGAGCGCGGGGATGGCGTCGGCGCTCATCGCCGGAATCAGCAGCCTCCGCGTCGGACATCGGGGCTTCTTCGTCGGAGGGGCACATGGGGCTGCCATTCTAGACCAAGTCCGAATCGGCGCCAGTTGGGGTCAGGCGGCGGCAGCGGCCTTGCGTCGACCCGCCTCTCGGGAGCGGCCCGCCTGGGTGTTCTCCGGACGCAGCCGGCGCTGCAGGACCCCGAGGGTCGCGGCCGCCAGGGCCAGCCATCCGAGCATGTCGCCGAGGAGCCCGTAGACCGTGGCGCCGCCGGTGATCATCGGCACGTCCCGCACCAGGGTCTCTTCGGTCTCGAAGCCGCTGCGCTGCACCAGCCTGCCGCTCGAGTCGATGAAGGCGCTGATGCCCGTGGCGGTAGAGCGCACCAGCCAGCGGTGGTGCTCCACGGCGCGGAAGACCGAGAGCGCGAGGTGGATGGGCGGCTCGGCGGGCCCATACCAGGAATCGTTGGTCCCGTTGAACATCGCGTGCGGGCGCGTCCCGGCCTCGTCGAGGGGGCCCATCAGGTCGCGGATGTGGCGCGGCAGGATGTCCTCGTAGCAGACGTCGGCGGAGAGCCTCCAGGGGCCCACGGGCAGCGGCGCGAACGAGGTGCCGCGCTCGTACACCGAGAGGTAAGGCAGGATCTTCATCTTCAGCAGCCAACGGAAGAAGCCGGGGAAGGTCTCGTAGCCGGGCAGGTACTCGCCGAAGACGAGCAGCTGCACCTTGTCATAGGCGGCGACCGTCTCCCCGCCCGGCGCAATGGCCAGGATGCTGTTCCAGACCCGGGCCCTCCCGCCCTCGGGGTTGGGCTCGCCGCGCAGGGCCCCCACCAGCATGGGGACCTTCACCTCGGTGGCGACCTTGCCGGTGAGGTTGGCTTTGCCCATCACCAGCCGGTTGAGGCCGCTCTCGGGCCAGACCGCCAGCCCCAGCCCGGGGATGCGCATCGCCTCGTCGGTCATGTCCCGATAGCGGCGGATGCCGGCCTCGGCCATCTCGTGCTTCGCGCCCGCCCCCACGTTCGCCTGGATGATCGCCGTCTTGAGGGTCGGCGCGGCCCGCTCGGCGGCGTCGTTCTGACCCATTCGCACCCAACCGTAGACGAGCGTGAAGGCCAAGGCCCCGGCCGCGGCGAGGGGCAGGGCGCGCGGGAGGGGACGGCGGTGGAGGCGGGCGAGGATGACCTCGGCCACCGCGCCGCTCACCAGCGCGATGAACCCCGACAAGAGCAGCACGCCGCCGAGGTCCACGACCTGGATGAGCAGCGGAACCCAGGCCTGCGAGTTGGCGGTGTAGCTGGGAAAAAGCAGGGGGAAGGCGAACTCGGTGGCCACCAGCGCCACCGGCGCGGTCCAACCGATGGCGATGCCGGTGCGCCGGTTCAGCTTCCAGGCCAGCCAGCCAAAGACGGCCAGCAGCGCACCCTGCCCCAGGCACAGCAGCAGGTAGCCGAGCACCGAGAGCGGCAACGGGAGGAACGCGAAGGTCTGCAGCAGGTGGACGACCCAGTAGTACCCGCCCAGGTGCGTGACGAAGCCCATCCACCACGAGAGCAGGAAGGCGCGCCGGCCGGTCTGGATGCCGTCCAGGGCGACGAGCAGCGGCACGAAGGCGACCCATTCCAGGTACCACTGGTCGAAGCCGATGAAGCCCACGAAGTAGAGCACGCCGGAGAGCGCGGCGAGGCCGATGGGAAGGAGCTTGCGCACGGATGGCACGATAGGGGGGCTCACGACGGACGGTCAACGCACAACTCCTCGCGGGCACTCCGCTTTTCGTTGGGCGAGAATTGACCGGTGCGCGAGGCCGAACCTATCCTGGAGAGCCTTTTCGGCCCATCAAACCAGTGGCGGGAGCAGGCTCGCGAGCCTCAGGATGCCTGAACCGATGAACGAGCCCAAGCCCGCCCTCGGGGAAGCAGCCACGACGCAGAGCGGCGATCCGCTCGTCGGCGCGCAGCTGGGCGAGTACACGGTGCAGCACGTCATCGGCTCGGGCGGGATGGGCATCGTCTACCGGGGCGTGCAGCCGCTCATCGAGAAGAGCGTCGCCATCAAGGTCCTGCTGTGGGAGATCGCCCGCAACCCCGAGGAGGTCCAGCGCCTGCTGGCCGAGGCGAGGCTGGTCAACTCCATCCGCCACCGCGGCATCGTCGACATCTACGCCTTCGGCGAGACCCCTGACGGCCGCAGCTACCTGGTGATGGAGCTGCTCGAGGGAGACCCCCTCGACAAGGTCATCGCCGAGCGGGCGCCGCTGGTGGCCGCCGAGGTGTTCGGCATCCTCGACGAGGTGTGCGACGCGCTCTCCGCCGCCCACGGCGCGGGGGTCATCCACCGCGACCTCAAGCCCAACAACGTCTTCCTGGTCAACCCCAAGCACGGCGCGCGCTACGTCAAGCTGCTCGACTTCGGTCTGGCCAAGAAGACGCTGAAGCCCGGGGGCTCGGCCTCACCCACCCGTGCTTCCATCGTGGTGGGCACGCCCTACTACATGGCTCCGGAGCAGGCCCGCGCGCAGGACGTCTCGCCCCAGACCGACCTCTACGCGCTGGGCGTGCTGGCCTTCGAGCTGCTGACCGGAAAGCTGCCCTTCGAAGCGCCCACGCCCTTCGAGGTGATCGCGCTGCACCTCAACCAGGAGGCGCCGCGGGTGCGCTCGCTGGAGCAGAGCGTTCCCGAGGAGCTGGACGAGATCGTCGCCCAGCTGCTGTCGAAGGACCCGGCGGACCGTCCCTCCTCTGCGGCATGGGTGCGCCGCGAGCTGCTGCGGATCCGCAACCGCATGCAGACCGACGCCACCCAGCTCTCGCGCGCGAAGCTGCCCGAGCGCAAGGACGAGGGTGGAGCGGCGCCGCAGCCGGGCATCGAGCCCGGGTCGGTCCCTCTGGCTCCGCCCGCGGACGTGCCCGAAGACTCTGCCGCCGCGGTTGCGACCGTGCCCCTGCCTGCACCCGAAGCCACGGCTGAGCCTGTCTCCCCAGCCACGCCCACGGTGGGGGGCATGACCTCGAAGTATGGCGTCGCTTCCTGTCACCTGGCCCACGACACTCCCCAGGACCAGCCGATCCCCGTGGCGCCCCTGCAGCGGCCCGGAATGGTCTGGGGGGTGGTGGCGTTCGTGGTGGTGGTGCTCGCCGCGCTGCTGGTCCTCCTCGCGGCGAACCCCAGGATCGCCGCGCTGCTGCCCTTCGACTTCCCAGCCATTCACGTTCCCGCGCTGGTGGTTTCGGAGGACCTGTTCGAGGGGATGGAGCCGGTGGTCGATCCCTCGCCTTCCCCCCCTCACGCCCTTCCCCCATTGGCCGCCGAGCGCCCCGCGACCGAGCCCGAGAGGCCCCGCCCTCCCAAGGTCGATCCTCCGGCTCAGGCCAAGCCTCTGCCATTGCCGACCGAGCCCAGGACGCAGGTGGTCGCCAGGCCTGTCGACCCCCCGCGCCGGGCTCGCCCCGAGCCATTCCAGGCCAGCAAGAACCGGCTTCTCACGCGCATCGATTCGCACATGACGCGCCTGGAGGACGAGGCGAAGAAGCCCGGCAAGGGCCTCGACTCGCTCTGGTACGCGACGCTCAACAAGCTGCGCCAGAAGGCCGATCAGGCCAAGGCGCCGCCGGAGCTGCGCGAGGTCGAGCAGACCGTGCGCGAGTACGAGAAGACGCGCCGCTGAACCGGGTCCATTCGTTCCTCGCGGGATTGGCAGCCCGACTGGTCCGCGCCAAGATGCGGCGCATGAGCGCTCCCCTCGCCGTCCTCCTCCTCGCGAGCTTGCACGCGGCGCCCGCCGAGGCCGGTACAGGCACCCCTGCCGGGACGAGCGGCGACGTGGCGGTGCTGATCATCAGGCGCGCGGGTTTGCCGCGCCCCCCCGCGAACGACCTGGCGGTCCGGGTGGCCAATGGCCTGAGAGCCGCGGGGGTGAGGGTCCCCAGGTCGACGGCGGAGCTCCTCGTGGATCTCAAGAAGGCGGCGGTGGCCGATCCCGAGAGCTGCGTCGGGGACAAGCGCTGTGCCCAGGCTCTGGGGGCCAAGCTGCGCGTCGGTGCGGTGGTGGGCATCGAGGTCGGCGCGCTCGGGCTGTCGGTGGCGATTCACCTGGAGGCGCTCTCCGTCGCCACAGGGGAGAGCCTGGTGCAGTTCGACCAGCTCCTGCCGCGCGATCAGCTCACCAGCCTTCCCGGGTTCGACGTCTTCGCCAACAGTCTCCAGGAGGCGCTCCGGCCTCCACCGCCTCCGCCGGTCGTCCTCGCAGGCGAAGCCCCACGGGGCGTGGACGCGCCCAGGATGGTGGACTCCCGCTCCCCGCCTGAGCAGGACCAGCCCACCGGCCCGTCCCCTGAAATGCCCCCGGAGGCCGTGGCCGCGCCCCTCGGGGGGCAAGGAGGGCGCACCGCGGGGTATGTGATGGCCGGGACCGCCGCTGCCGCCGCCGTCGCCGCCGTGGCTTGCGCCGTCAGCGGCCTGATCCTCAAGCCCGCGCTCGATGGCGAGCCCATCGGTGACACGGGGAGGAGGCGCGTCGACATGACCCTGGCCGAGGCAGAGTCGCGGCGCGACACCGCGAACGCGCTCTTCACCGCCAGCCTCATCACCGGGCTCGTCGCAGTGGCTGCTGGCGGGACCGCCGTCTTCGTCTGGTAGCCGCTCGCGCCGCCACTTCTCCGAACCCGGCCGAGCCGGAACTAACGTGGGTGTCGGCGACGGCTACAGGCTCTAGACCCCAGGCTTCAGGACGAGCGGCCCCAGGCCACCAACTTCGCAGAATCCAAGGCTTTTCCTGGGTCTGAAGCCTGGAGCCCGAAGTCCTTGCCATCTTGCGCACGATTTCCCGACGAAGGGACCAAACAGATCTCGCCCCAACGCCGTCGCAGAACACGATGCCGGCACGCAAACGTGCTGTAATAGCAACGTTTTCGCGGCTGGCACGACAATCGAGTCGGCGAAAAGCTCGCTTCCTCTCGACGCACCAGCGGAGCAGGCAATGAAAGTCACCGGCTCGAGACCCAGCAGTGTGCCCACTCCGGCAGCTTCATCCTCTCCCGGGAAGACCGCTCCGAGGAGTCCGGCTCAGAGCGCCAAGGTGCCGGTCGCTCCCGGCGATCGCTTCGAGTCCACGCCTTCCTCGAACCAGGCGGCGGGGACGGGAGCCGGCAAGCTCCTCGATACCGTGCAGCCCGATGCCCTGGTGTCATCGGTGCTCTCGTCGTTCGATTCCTCGACGGTCGTCAGCATCGACGACCTGCAGCTGCTCACCGCCGTCAACGATGGGACCGTGACCCTCGACGTGCCGCTCAAGGCGGGCAAGCACGACGTCAAGGGCATCTCTTTCGAGATCAAGCCAGGCACCGTCGCCCACGTGGAGGTGGAGGTCAGCGGCGGCAAGCTGGTTCCCGCGCGCGACCGCGACGGCTCCTCGACCGGACGGGGCTGCAAGGTCGACATCCGCCCGCCCGTGGACCTGCCGTTGTGGCTGAGCGGCAACGGCGCCTACCTGCGCGACCGCGGCGCTGCCCAGGGCGCCTTCAAGGCGGACATCGGTGGCTTCTTCGACATCAACGTCCAGAAGACCGACCTCGATCTCGCCTCGGTGGTTCGCTCGCTGACCACTCAGAAGCCGGAGTCGAGTGGCTCGGCCATGCCCCCGGGGCTGTTCGACCTGGGCAAGCTCAGCTTCTCGGGCTCGGTCACGATGCGCGACGACCGCATGGAGCTCGGCTCGGCGAAGATCGACCTCGCGCCAGGCTCGCACCTGCAGGTGAGCGGTGACGCCAACGCGGCTCGCCTCTCTGGCCAGGTCAACCTGCGCGGCGCCCAGATCTCCCAGGACGGGGTCAACGCCCGGCTGGGGCCCGGCTCTGCCGAGATCGCCGCCAGCTATTCGCAGGCCGCCGACGGCACCCTGCAGATCCACACCGCGCTCGAGAAGCTCGACGCCACCCTCGAGGGCTTCGACCTTTCGCGCAGCCGCCCCGACGGCAAGCTCGACCAGCTCTCTCTGGGCCAGACGCAGGTGAAGGGCGGCAGCCTGGCGCTCGACACTCGAATCAAGCCCGACGGCAACCACCTGGCGGTCCTGAAGACGGATATTCGCGGCAGCCTCCAGGCCGACGGCGAGCTCAAGAGCGCCCAGCTCAGCATTCCCGACGCCAAGGACGATGCCGAGGTCCGCCTGGGGGTCGGTCACTTCCAGGGCAAGCTGGAGCTCGCGAAGAAAGCCATCAAGCTCGAGGGCCAGGTGACCGACGCCTCGGTGGGCGTGAGCGACCTGCAAGAGAAGCGAGCCGGCGCCAGCCTGTCGCTGCATCACGCCAATGCCTCGGGCAACGCCAAGGTCAAGATCGATACCCAGGCGGGCACGTTCGATGCCCAGGTCCAGGCCAGGTCGTTCGACGCCCTCGTCCAGGACTTCCGGGGCACCCAGGGCTCGCTCAAGCTCGACGTCGCGCCCACCTCGGTGCAGGGCTCCGGCTCGGTGAGCCTCAGCAACGCCGGGGTGCGAGCCACCGGCGACCTCAAGGTCAAGGGAGGCATGGACGCGGTCCGCGTGGAGAGCAAGGCGCTCAAGGCCCAGACCGCCGCCGGCATCCAGGTGGACGGGAGGCTCAAGTCGCTCGTGGCCGAAGGCTCCGACTTCTCCTTGGAGGCCTCCGCCAACGTCGCCGCCAACCTTCGGGGTGCCAGCTTCCAGATGCGCGACATGCGGGCCGCGGGAGCTGCGCAGTTCACCGGCCACGCCGACGTCCGCGTCGGGCCCGACGGCGTCTTCGTCACCGCCCCCGACGGGCATCTGGCGGTCTCGGTAGACGACGCGAAGCTCGGCAACGGCGACCTGAAGCTCGATGTGGCCGCCGGCTCCAAGCTCGACGTCCGGCCGCAGGACATCGCCATCACCGGCGCCGGGACGAAGGTGAAGATCGGGCCCGGGAGCGTGCTCGACGCCTCGCTCGACAGCGGAAGGGTCAAGCTTGGCGGGCAGGAGATGGCCCTCGCCAAGGGCAGCCGCGCCCGCCTGGAGGTCAGCTCTGCGCAGACCACTCCCCAGGGCGTGCAGCTCAAGGGCAGCCTCCAGCTCGACGCCAAGGTGTCCGCCGACCTCGGCCAGTCCGCCGGGCGTCTGGGGTTCAAGGTGGATCAGCTCCCGGGCGAGGGGCGGGCGCGCATCACCATCCCCGACGTCTCGCTCGCGCCCGACGGCAAGCTGTCCCTCCAAGACGCCCAGGTGCAGCTCGATGCCAAAGTGGGTACGTTCGTCGCCGCCACCTCGCCCCAGGGCGCTGCCGTCTCTGCCGAGCAGCTCCCCGAGGGAGTGAGGAGCCCGGAGGCGGTCCAGGCCAGCTCCGCCGCGCAGCTCGCCGGGGTCGACGCGCCTGCCGCCACCACCTTCAGCCCCTTGCAGGTGGCCAAGAAGCTGAAGGATGGGTCCCTGGACCTCACCATCCCTCTGGAGGGCAAGGTCAAGGCCGCCGGCGTCACCGTGCTCCACGTGCCAAATGGCACGCAGCTTCGCCTGAAGGCGGAGGTCAAGGACGGCCAGCTGGTGCCTGACCACACCAGGGTGACCGTGGAGGGCCGCGCCGGTGCGCTGTGGATGAAGCTCAAGGGGGCCTACCTCGACGAGAACAACACCGTGCGCCTGGACATCGAGGGGTTGCCCAATTTCCCCGTCCCGAAGCTGGGCGAGCTGCCGCTGGACGTCGACACCCTCATCGACCGGCTGGCGCCAGGCCACGGGTCGTCCCCCAAGTCTGCCCACAACCTGGTCTCCGACCCGATGGACCTGGTCAAGCTCGACCGCACCGCCCTCTCCATCCAGGACGCTGCTTTCAAGGAGGGGGCCATCGTCCTGCCGGGAGGGTCCATCGACGTGGACGACACCACGCGGCTGAGCGTGAAGGGTGGCCTGCAAGGCGGCACCGTGAGCGGGAAGGTGCAGCTCAAGAACCTGGAGTTCGCCCAGGACGGGGTGGCCATCAAGGGCGAGGGAAGCGCCGAGCTCAAGGTCGATTTCAAGCGCGAGCGCGGCTCGGCCAAGGTCCACACCGAGCTGAGCAACGTCTCTCTCGCCACCGACTACGCGGTGAAGAAGCGGGCCAACGGCGACTACATCCAGCTGGCCAAGGGGCAGCTCGAGGGTGGCTCGCTGCGCGCCGGCGCCGAGGTCACCCTCGATGCCCAGGGTCGCCCCAAGGGGATGAAGCTGGGCGAGGTGAAGCTCGACATCACCCACTTCAAGGGCGAGGTCTCGGGGGCGCGCGTGACGGTCCCGGATGCCGACGGAACCGCCCAGGTCGAGCTGGGTCGATCGAGCGTCGAGGGCGGGGTGAAGATCGACGGCAAGCGGATCGAGCTCAAGGCCCAGGTCGACGAGCTGGACGTGGCGCTTCGCGATTTCGCCGCCAAGCAGAAGGGCGCCGCGGCGAAGCTCGAGGACGCCCGGTTCGTGGGGCGCGGCAAGGTGGAGCTCTCCACGCAGAAGGGGCTCTCGTTCAGCGCCGAGGCCCAGGGCTTCGAGGCGGTGGTCAGCGAGGCCGCGGCGAATACGAGCAAGGCGAGCGTCGCCGCGGGGCGCACCCGAATCCAGGGCCGCGGGAACGTGTCCCTGGGCGCCGACGGCGAGCTCAGCCTCAACGGAGAGATGAGCTCGAGCAGCACCGTGAGCGCCGAGGTCGACGTGGGGTCGCCCAAGCGGCCGGGACGCCCTCGGTGAGGTGATCCCCCTCGGGAGCCGACTCGTTCAGCCGGGAAACGCGCAGGGGGCCGAGCCCGTCTCCCGCGGCGACAGATAGAGCCTCGCACTGCGCGAACGGCGATTGCGGTGGTGCGGCGGGCGCCGAGCTTGGCATGAAGGTCGCGCGCCTTGACCACCGGAGAAATCCGGAGGGATCCGAGAAGAATCGCAACCCAAGGGAGATCTTCCGATGCCGAGCAGCACCTGGCCCAACCGCCTTGCGCGCGCGTTTGCTCTCCTCCGGGGCGCAATGGTCGTCCTGTTTTCCGTATCGCTCATCATCGTGCCCGAGAGGGTGATGGCCGGGAGCTCGACCGAACCCGCGCGGTCGCTCGCCCTGGTCTTCGCCAGCCGTTCGATACTTCTGGGAAGCTTGCTCGTCGTCTTGGCGATCAGGGGCAAGAGGGAAGGGCTCGCCTGGGTCCTCCTGGCCGATGCAGCGCTCCAACTCTTCGATACCGGAATGGCGCTTGCGACGCACAAAGGCGCGTTGGCGGTCCTCCCGGCCGCCTTGGGCGCGATGGACGTCTGGGTCGCTCTCTTCCTCCTGCGCGCGGCACGGGTGCCACCAGCCTCGCCTGCCCATTGACGGGAGGGCCTCGCTTGGACCGCCAGCCTCGGAAACGCGCAGGGGGGCGAGCTGGGAGTGGATGCCCTCCCGATCGTGTGTTGAGAGATCCCGCTCACCCCCCACGACCTGCCCCGGAGACGGCAGCGCCTGCATCGCTTGCCGCTCCCCAGCCCCGCTGCCGTGCGCGGCTCCCTTTGGGATCGACCAGGCTTCTTTGCTATCCCCTTCGGCGCCACCTCAGGGCGACGAGGGCGGCGAGCAACCAAGCCACGGGTGCGCCGGTTCCCGCGCCGCAACCGCAGCCGACCTCTAGTGGAGGGGGCCCTCCAGCATCGGGGACCTTATCGGGCAGGCATTGGCCGGTCGCCGAGTCCAGGTGCGTGCCGGGTCCGCAGGGCTCACCCGCGTCGACGGCGACGTCAGCTTCGCACTCGCCCGAGCGACAATGCCCTCTGGAGCAGGGCGTGCCATCGGCCAGGTTCGCCTGAGCCCTGCAAACCGGCTCGCCTTTCGAGCAGTCGATGGCCCCGACCGTGCATTCTTGCGACAGCGTGCACGAGACACCCGGAGTACATGGACGGCAGACCCCTGCCTTGCACGCGCCGCCCGTGCACGCCGTGCCGTCAGCGCGATTGCCGAGCGAGCCGCACACCGAGGGAGTCTCGGAGCAATCGATGAGGCCCGTCTGGCAGCCGTCGACGGACGTGCAGGGTTGCCCGGCGTTGCAGGCGCTGCAGGCCCCGGAATGGCAAGTGCCGGTTCCAGCCGCACAGGCTGCTCCCTCGGGCTGGTTCGTGAGGCCCGTGCACACGCCCTCTCCGGTCGCGCAGCTCAGGGTCCCGGACTGACATCCATCGAGTGAGGTG
Organism: Deltaproteobacteria bacterium; assembly: GCA_016218885.1. Taxonomy (GTDB): domain Bacteria; phylum Myxococcota; class Myxococcia; order Myxococcales; family UBA5297; genus JACRCT01. Next base: position 27,018 of record JACRCT010000657.1, read on the forward strand.
CAGCTCGCGCCCGCATTGCAGTAGCGGCAGCTCCCTGCATTGCAGACGCCCGAGCCAGGGCACGGCGTGCCATCGGGGCTATCGGTGAGGTGCGAGCAGGTCGCCTCGCCGCCGACGCATTCGAGGGTGCCTGCCCGGCAGCCGTCGGGGGAGGTGCACGCGCCGCCAGGGACACAGGTGCTTGCGTCCGCTGCGCCGGCGTCGGCCCCGGGCCCGACCGCGGTGTTTCCGTGGGCCACGTTCGAGAGCGGCCCGAAGACCACGTCCGCCTGGAACGTGCCGCGGAACGGCACGAGCCGGAAGTCGTAGGCGGTGCCCGGCGAGAGCCCGCCCGCGGTGCAGCTTCTCAGCGCTCCGATGGCGCTGCCGGTGATCGGCGCTGAGCAAGTACCTTGGCTCACCTGCGTCGCCGTTCCCCAGTTGATGGGAGTGGGCGCAAAGCGAACCTCGTAGCTGGCCGGATGGTTGGAGCCGTCGTCGACCTCGGTGAAGGAAAGCGTCGCCGAGTCGGTCGTAGTGGCGGTCACCACGAGGTCCCTCACCGCGCCTGGCACCCCGGCATCCGGAGGGATGACCTGGGCATCCGCCACCAGGATGGTTGCATCGGGTCTCGGGCTCGCATCCGGCGCGCCGGCATCCATTTCGGGCCCGATCCCGGTGGTCGCCTGAGCCACATTGGAGAGCGGCCCAAAGACCGCGTCCACCTGAAGGGTGCCGCGGAATGGCACCAGCTGAAAGTCGTAGGCGGTGCCAGGCAGGAGCCCGCCCACGGTGCAGCTCCTCAGCGCGCCAATGGTGCTGCCGACCATCGGCGTTGAGCAGGTGCCTTGGCTCACCTCGGTCGCAGTGCCCCAGCCAATGGGAGTTGGCGCATAGCGCACGTCGTAGCGCGCCGGCTGGCCCAGGCCGTCGGCGACCTCGGTGAAGGAGAGCGTTGCCGTGCTGCTGGTCGTCGTGGTCACGGCGAGATCGAGCACCGTTCCCGGGGTCCCTCCACCGGCGTCGGGACCAGGCGCGCCGGCATCGACCGCGCCGCCGGAGGGACCGACGTAGGTGGTGCTCAGGACATAGTCATCGAGCTCGATGGCCCGCCACGCATGTTGCCAGACTTCTCCCACGCTCGAGCGGTTGCCGAACCCAAACCCATCCCGCGTAAACACCGAGTTGTCCCTTGCGTCAAAGCTCCTATTCGCTTGCGTGCGCACATGCGTCCCGTCAATCCAAGCCTCGGCGATACCGTCTGACCGGCCACCCGAGTTGAGCTTGATCCGGAATTCCAAGCAGTGCCAATTGCCGTCCTTCAAGGCGGCCGACTCGGCGGCGGTGATGAGGGGTGGCGGAAAGGCATCGATAAGAGAGGCCATGACGTAAAGATCGCCGGGAAACTCACTGCTGTACTTGATGTTGAAATAGACTTCATTTCCACCATTGGGTCCCGCGGGTGCGAAGTTGTATCGCCAGAACTTCTGATAGTCCGTGTACTCGGTCCAATCCAGGTCGACCGGTATCCTCATGTACCAACGGACATATATGTCCCGGTGCGACCCGGGCGTGTTGTTGTACAGCGTCATGTAGGACCGGTCATGGGGGAAATCACTATGAGTCCATATCTTGAGTGACTTACCCCCCGGGGTGCGCCCGCCGGAGCTGAGCTCCTGGGCGTAGTGCGTCACGTTGTCCTTGGTGGCGAAGTTGCTCGCCTGCCCGTCGCTGTCGTCCCATCCGCCGGGCGTCGGGTACCCGCCATGCCAATCCGGATCCGAATCGAAGTTGTCCTGCCAGATGGGCGCGGCCGCGGCCACGCCGGGGAAGAGCAGGACGAGAATCGCGCTGATGGTGAGAATCGGCTTGACCCTTGGGGGCGGGGGGAGAGCAGAGAGCGCGTCGGTTCGCATCAGAGACTCCTCGGTCAATCGTTCTTACCAGCAGGAACCCGCGGGCCTCTCAATGTACCGGAGGACCGGTTCCGCGTTGGTTGGTGGCCGTGGCCAGCTCGGGAGGCGTCGTCCGGCTCCGGCGGGAGTGGATGCCATCCTGAACATCGAACACAAAGATCCGGTCACCCCGAGCGTGGCTCCCGCGGCGCAGCGGTGGGAGCGGAGTCGAGGGGCCCCTCGACTCCGGGGCTCGCGCTCCTGAGCTTGCCGAAGGGTCGCCCCTGCGCTCGGGGAGACCGGAGACCCTCGGCCCAGGTTCAGGATGGTATCGCTCCGGCTCCTGGTGCCCGCCAGGGTCCTAGCGTTCGTGGAGATGGACCGCCGACGGCCGGCGGGGCCTGAACACGAAGCATGGGCGAGGGCTGGTTCCATGGCTGTTCGCTTGGCGGCAACCAACCCTAAACAACACATGAAGCAGGCAGAGCTTTCCTGACCTCCCGCAACCGTCGGCAACGACAGCGGAAACCTCTTCAGCGGGCTCTCGGTGCCTGTCTCTCGCCGCCAGGATCATCGGGTCCTTCTCGATCTCACTGCCGACGTTGAAGCTGGGGTCTGAAGTCTGGCGGCTGGAGCCCTTGCCATTCACGCAAGATCTCCCGACGAAGGGACTGGACTAATGGGCCGACCGCAGCGCCAAGGCGTTGACGTAGCCATGGATGGAGGTGAGCGCGTTCGGGGGTAGCTGGGTGAAGCGGATGCCAGAGCCCTCGGGCGAGCTGTGTCGGACCTCGCCGACCACCATGACCGGGCCTGATTCGGCGAGCGACATCGTGATCGAGACCGTCGCTCCCGCCGGCAAGCTGCTGCCCCTGAAGAACGCCCCTCCCACCGAAAGGTTGGCGCAGACGCCGCGATGGCTCTCGCCCGGCAGAGTCACGAGAGCTTCGGCGTCGCATTCGACTCGAACGAAGCGCCGCTGAGTGGTCGGGTTCATTTGCATCCTCGTGGAAAGGCATCTCCACCGAGCAAGCGGCATGCCGGCAGCCGGACCTCGGCCAGACCGTGGATCTTCTTGGGATCGAGGGAGCGGCTCGAGCTCCAGAGGCCTCGCAACAAGCTGCAGGGTCCGCAAGGAATGCGCGCCCTCGACGAGCTCCCCCAACGTGCCAAAGGGAAACTCCCGTCACCGGTGAACATCGAACGCTCTTGCCTGCAAAAGGAGCGACCGATGCCTCGCCCGTACTCTGTCGTGCTTGCCGTGATGCTCGCGTCCGCCTGCGGCGGATCCTCGGATGGCTCCGACGCCGGCTCCGGCACGGACGCATCCCCGTCCGCGGCCGATGCCACCGCCGCTACCGGCCTGGATGCGACGGCAGAGCCGGGCCTTGATGCCTCTCTCGAGGCGGCCGACGCGGGAGGGAACTCGGGTTGCGCCGCCGCGTTCGCCGGCTGCGCCGACTATCTCGATGCGACGGGTCCGAGCGCCGACCGCACGGTCTCCTTCACCTGCTGCCAGTACACCCCCAAGTGCCTGAAGATCGCCGTCGGCCAATCGGTGACCTTCAGCGGTCCTTTCGGGTTCCATCCCGTGAAGCAGGCCTGCGGCTCCACCCCCGTCATTGCCTCGACCTCGAGCGGATCGTCGGCCAGCTTCGTCTTCGGCACCCCGGGGGAGTTCGGCTTCTTCTGCCCCCTCCACGGCTCGGCGGATGGCACGGGAATGGCCGGGAGCATCCTCGTCGAGTAACGGCCTCGAGACGCATCGAGGGCCAGCGTCGTCGATCCACGAATCCGGAGGCGGTCTCCTCTCTCTCGCGGCCGCTCGTAGAGGATCCACGTGGATCCTCCAGACATCACGGTCCTTGAGCTACAGGCGTCACGCGCAGTGACAGAAGACCCGGCCAGTCGTCCGGAGCAGCCGCCTAGGAGCTCGAAGGCAACGGAGGCGGCAACGCTGAGCGATCAGCAGGCCGAGAGCCTTCGAGACCGGCTCGCCCGCCCGCCGAGCACCAGCTGCTGCCTTGGCCAATTTCGCCTGAGCCGCCCGGCGAGTGTCCTCGATGAGGTCTGGAACCCGTTCGACCGAGGCCCTCGCCGCCAACGACCCCAGCGGTGCAGCCGGGCGGGGCCGCCCCCGCTCCCCAGAACCGAGACGCCGCGCCAACGACCGGTCAGCAGTCGTTGCTCGCATTTGCAGCTTGCGAGGCTCTTCGCGCAAGCACATATCTTGAGGGCGCGTTCGGGCCGCAGGTTCGGGAATGCCGCTGAACGCTCACAACGACATCCGGGTGCCATGTGACAGTGTCGAAGAGCGGGGAGGGCGCCGGTGAGGCCGCCGCGGTTCCTGTGGTCGGGCTTGGCGCCTCAGCGGGCGGCCTGGATGCGCTGCGGCAGCTCTTCGCCCACCTCGCCCCGGACCTGGGCGTGGCCTTCGTCGTCATCCAGCACCTCGACCCGGACCGGCCAAGCATGCTCACCAAGGTGCTGGCAGGGGTCACCCCGCTGCCGGTCATCGAGGCGACCAGCGGCATGCGCGTCGAGCCCAATCGCGTCTACGTGATCCCCTCGGGCTCGGACCTGACCATCCGAGGCGGGGCGCTCACGCTCGAGCATCGCCACCTGACCGGCAAGCTCCACCTGCCTATCGACTCCTTCTTCCGGTCGCTCGCCGAGGACAGCGAGAGCGGCGCCATCGGCGTCGTGCTGTCCGGCTCGGGTGCGGACGGAACCGAGGGCCTGAGGGCGATCAAGGCCGCTGGCGGCGTCGTGATCGCCCAGGAGCCGGACTCGGCCCAGTTTCGCAGCATGCCCGAGAGCGCCATCGCCGCCGGCGTCGTCGACTTTTGCGCCACGCCGGAGCGGATCGCCAAAGAGCTCGCGCGCTTGGGACACCCCCCGTACGCCGCAGCCTCCCGGGGCATCAGCCCCCAGAAGCCGGGCCTCGACGAGGAGGGGAGCCTGGGCTCGATCCTGGCGCTGATGCGCCAGCACGGGGGAATGGACTTCGGCGGCTACAAGCGGACCACGGTGCGGCGGCGAATCGAGCGGCGCATGGCGCTGCGTCGCGCGGGGACGATGGAGCAATACGCACGGACGATCCGCGAGGACCCGGCCGAGGCCCAGGCGCTGGCGCAGGACGTGCTCATCCACGTGACGTCGTTCTTTCGCGACCCGGAGTCCTTCGCTGCGCTCGAGGAGCGAGTCTTCCGGGAGCTGGCCCGGCGCAAGGAGGATGGCAGCTCGATTCGGGTCTGGGTGCCGGGCTGCTCGACGGGTGAGGAGGCGTACGCGCTGATCATCTGCCTGCTCGAGGCGCTCGAGGGGCAGACGAAGAGCTACTCCATCAAGGTCTTCGCCAGCGATCTGAGCGACCAGGCGATCGAGACGGCGCGTCTCGGCGTCTACTCGGAGTCGGAGCTGAACGATGTTTCGCCCGAGCGGCTGTCCCGCTTCTTCGAGCGGGTCGAGAAGGGATACCGCATTGGCAAGCGGGTGCGCGATCTCGTCGTGTTCGTGAAGCACGACCTCACCCGCGATCCGCCCTTCGCCAAGCTCGACCTCATCAGCTGCCGCAACGTCCTCATCTACTTCGACGCCGAGCTGCAGCGGCAGGTCATCCTGATGCTGCACTACTGCTTGGCGAGGGAGGGCTACCTGTTCCTCGGGAAGAGCGAGACGATCACCGCCTCTCGCGACCTCTTCACCCCGGTGGACAAGGAGCATCGGATCTTCGTCAAGGTGGGAGAGAGCCCGCGGCTCTCCTTTCCCCTTCCCGCCGGGCCCGCGGCCGAGGTGCGAAGGTTGGAGCGCGCACCCGCCGAGCAGCGCCACCCCGCGCGCGAGGCCCAGCAGCAGGCCGACCACCTCCTGCTGGCACGCTACGCTCCTCCCGGCGTGATCGTGAACGACCGCCTGGAGGTCGTCCAGTTCCGGGGGCGGACCGGCGCCTATCTCGAGCCGGCGCCGGGCCAGCCGCAGGTGAACGTCCTGCGGATGGCGCGCGAGGGTCTGGCGGCCCACCTCCACGACGCCATCGAGAGGGCCAAGGCGCAGTCGATGACGGTCCGCAAGGAGGGGCTTCGCCTGGAGGCCGGCTCCGAGACCCACCTCGTCGACCTCGAGGTGGTGCCGCTCACCAGCAACCCCGACTCGGCCGAGCGCTACTACCTCATCCTGTTCGAGGAGCCCGAGCCTGGCACGGCGCTTCCTGACCGTCCTCCTGCCCGGCCTGTGGAGCGCGAGCGAACGACCGAGGGGGCGGAGCCCGAGCGCCTGAGGACCGAGCTCGTCGCGACCAGGGACTACCTCCAGGCGCTGGTCTCCGAGCACCAGAGCAGCAGCGACGAGCTCGCCGCGGCCAACGAGGAGCTGGTCGCCGCGAACGAGGAGCTGCAGAGCACCAACGAGGAGCTGCAGAGCGCCAAGGAGGAGCTGCAGTCCACCAACGAGGAGCTGGGCACGGTCAACGATCAGCTCCGGAGCCGCAACCAGGAGCTGGACAACGTCGCCAGCGATCTTGTGAACGTCCTCTCCAGCGTCGAGATCCCGGTCATCATCGTTGATCTCGAGCTCCGGGTCCGCCGGTTCACCCCGACCGTCAAGGTCATCGCCCGGTTCATCCCCGAGGACGTGGGCCGACCCATCGACGACCTCAAGCTCCAGCTCCAGGTCCAGGATCTCCCCCGCCGGATCCAGGACGTCGTCGATTCCATGTCCCCCCGGGAGTGGGAGGTCCAGGACCAGCAGGGTCGCTGGTTCCGGATGCAGATCCGCCCGTACCGCACGATCGACAACCGGCTCGACGGAGCGGTCCTCTCGTTCTTCGACGTCGACGCCCTCAAGCGCGCCCTCGGCGACGCGGAAGGAGCCCGCGACTATGCTCGAAGCATCGTCGAGACCGTGTCCACGGCGCTCCTCGTCCTCGATTCGGGCTTGCGAGTGATCTCGGCGAACGAGGCCTACTTCGACAAGTTCGGGCCGGAGAAGGCCGCGGAGGGGCGGAGCGTGTTCGAGCTCGAGGACGGCGCTTGGGGCGCTCCTGCCGTACGCCGGGCGCTCGCCGAGGTCCTGGAGAAGCGCACCCGCTTCTCCGCGCTCGAGCTCACGACCGAGCTTCCCCGGCTCGGCCGCGGAGTCTTCTCGCTGACGGGGCGCCCGGTCCTGTGGGGTGGCGGCGCTCCGATGGTCCTGCTCGCCATCGACGACGTCACCAACCTGCGCTCGCTCGAGGCCGAGCGCGCCCAGCTGCTGGAGTCCGAGAAGGAGGCGCGGCTCGAGGCCGAGCGCGCGAATCACGCCAAGGACCTCTTCCTGGCCACGCTCTCGCACGAGCTGCGCACTCCGCTGAGCACCATGCTCATCTCCGCACAGCTGCTCAAGCGCGTGGCTGCCGAGGACCCGCGGATCGCGCGGGCCAGCGCGTCCATCGAGCGCTCGGCCAACACCCAGGCGAGGCTCATCGACGACCTGCTCGACGTCTCGCGCATCGTCTCCGGCAAGCTCCTGCTGGACTTCGGCCCGGTCGAGCTCGCGGCGGTCGTCCAAGACGCGGTCGAGGTGGTGCGGCCGTCGGCGCAGGCCAAGGCCCTGCAGCTGGAACTCGCCATCGAGGGCGCGATCGGCAACGTGTACGGCGATGCGTCGCGCCTGCAGCAGGTGGTCATCAACCTGCTCACGAATGCCATCAAGTTCACCCCGCACGCAGGGCGGGTCGCGGTGCGCCTACAGAGGACTGACGGCAAGGCGCTTCTCACGGTGACCGACACGGGCGTCGGGATTCGCCCGGAGGTCTTGCCTCGGCTCTTCACGAGGTTCGTCCAGGCCGACAGCTCGGTGACGCGGACCCACGGAGGCCTCGGGCTCGGGCTCTCCATCGTGCGCCATCTGGTGGATATTCACGATGGCGAGGTGTGGGCCGAGAGCCCTGGCGAGGGGCAAGGCGCGACCTTCCGCGTGACGCTCCCCGTCGGAGCAGCCGCCGCCGCGACACCTTCCGCGACACCAGGCAGGCCGAGGGCAGCATCGCAGGCATCCGCGTCCTGCTGGTCGAGGATGATGAAGACACGCGTGAGGCCTACTCCGCCATGCTCACCGAGCTTGGGGCGGTGGTGCGCGCGGCACCCTCGGCGTCCGCCGGCCTTGCCGCCCTCGAAGGGTTCCAGCCGCAGGTGATCGTCTCGGACATCGCGATGCCGGGCGAGGATGGCTTCAGCTTCATCCAACGGGTGAGGCGCCTCTCCCCCGAGCGCGGTGGGAGGGCCCCCGCGGCGGCCCTCACCGCCCTGGCCAGCGACGACGACCGTCAACGAGCGATGCAGTCGGGCTTCCAGCTCCACGTGGCCAAGCCCATCGGCTCGGCCCGGCTGGCGGCCGTCATCGCGGAGCTGGCCGGCTGGAGGGGGTGAGTGGCAACCGCCTGCCTGGAGCTGCCTCCCCGGAGGTTCGACTCGGCCCTTGTTCGGCCCTACCTACCGACCTGCCTGGGCATGCCTCACGGAGGCGGTGCAGGCCCGTCTTCGCACGCATGGTGGGGTGCCGCCTGCGCGAGCTCCCGCTCGAGGGCCGGCAAATCGGGGGGCTTCGCCAAGTGGTGATCGAAGCCTGCGTCGAGCGCACGGCGCCGGTCCTCATGCTGGGCGTACCCGGTCAGGGCTGATCTCAAGCGCCGCAGCTGCGGTGAGGGGATCACCGCGCGCCGCACTCGCCGAGGATGCGGTCAATGGCGTCCAGGTCAGGCGGCTTGGGCAGGTGCTGATCGAACCCCGCCTCCTGGGCGCGGCGTTGGTCCTCAGGCTGCGCGTAGCCGGTCAAGGCGACGAGGAATACCGAGGCCAGCGCTGGGTCGGTATCCGCCCGCAGCGCGCGGGCGACGCCATACCCATCGATCTCGGGCAGGCCGATGTCACAGAGCACCACCGCTGGCTTGAACTCCTTCGCCCGGTTCAAGCCCTCGCGCCCGTCAAATGCGATCGAGACCGTGTGCCCGGCGAGCTCGAGGATCTCGCGAAGGCCGTCGGCGGTGTCGCGGTTGTCCTCGATGACGAGTACCCGCCGTGCGGGCGTGACCACGGGCTCGGCCGGCCTGGTCGGAGCCGGGCGGTGGATGGACACCGCTCCGGCTGGGACGATCGGGAGCTTGGTCCTGAAGTACGCGCCGGTGCCCGGTCCGTCGCTGTGGGCGTGGATCTCGCCCCCGTGGAGCTCCACCAGCCCCTTCACCAGAACGAGGCCCAGACCGAGCCCGCCTCGGCTGCGGTCGAGCGAACGATCTGCCTGCGCAAAGGGCTGGAACAGGCGCTGAAGGGTCTCGGAGTCGATGCCGATGCCGGTATCGGCTACCTCCAGGACGGCGTGGCCGAT
>JACRCT010000660.1 GCA_016218885.1 Deltaproteobacteria bacterium
CCATCCCGGCCCCGATGTACTCGGGAGCGCTGCCCGCGAGCCCGCGCGTCGTCGAGGTCACCCCGGCGAAGTAGCAGCCTCCTGAAGGAAGCAGTTTGAGGACGAGCCCTCTCCCGTTGCAGGGGGGAGGGCTCGTCGTTTGTGCGCAGGGACGGGGGCTCTCGGCCTCGAGAGAGCGAAGTTGTAGGACGTCCAACAACTTGCTCCCCGCCAGCGCGCGCGGTCCTCGAGGGAGGCGGACCCGAGGGAGAAGCTGCACGACGTCGTGCAGCTTCGGCCCAGGCGGCGGCCCCGAGGGCGCAGGGCAAGATCGGCAGGACGTGCGCAGAAGCAACCGATCCTTCGATTCGCTGCGGTTCCGATGTGCTCGGCTTCCGCTACTCAGCCTCCGGCGGCAGGAACGACCATCCACCCCTCATCAGGCGGGCGCAGACGGGTGCGCAGGCCCTTCAACGAGTAGATGTTCCGCCCATTGAGGAGCACCGTGGCCCGGGAGGCCTGCTTCCACTCCTCGGGCGAGACGCGCGAGCGCACCTCTTGGAGCAGATCACCGACCGTCTCGGCCTCGGAGTGCACCTCGGTCGCTCCAAGCATCTTGGCGAGGCTAGCGTGTGGAACGAAGAGCGCCATGCGAGAGGTCCCCTTCCCTTCTTGCCTTTAGGCACGTACGCGCAGCCGCTTCAGGGTCTTGGCGGTGGGCACTCCGCGCTCGTCCCAGCCGCGGATCCGGTAGTAGCGCGGCAGCATGCGCGCCAGCGGCACGCCGGCCTCCTCGCCCTCGAAGATGGGCTCCTCGAGCAACCGGCGCGGCAGCCGATCGTCGGCCCGGCTGAAGCCTTCGCGGAAGTTGTACATGCGCTCGAGGTTGTAGACGCGCTCTCCGAGCTCCAGGAACTCACCCATGCCGATGTCCCGCCCCACGACCGCGGAGAGGAACTTCTCGAACCACAGCAGGCGCAAAGGGTTCTTGAGCCTGAGGAAGGCCTGGAGCGCCGGCCCCGTCCAGGTGGCCGCCTTCATCGCCCCGCGATAGGCGAGCCCATTGGGGTCGAGCCCGAAGACCAGCTTGGGAATCATCGCGTAGGCAGCGAAGTAGCACATGGAGAGCGAGCTGATGGCAGCGTTGTTGTTCTGCTGGAAGATGACCAGCTCCGGCTTGGCGCCGATTCCCAGCGGGTCGATGGATACCGGCCCGGTGGCCTCCAGGAACATCGTGCTGCCGCGGATATGGCACCCGCCGCGGTTGTTGGTCGCGTACTCGAGCCCCTGCCCCACGCAGCCCCGCGGGTCGTAGGCCGGAAGCTCCAGACCCTTGACGTGGATGGCGAACGCCTCGCCCCCGTGGCGCTCGGCCAGGCGCTTCGAGCCGTCGGCGAGCTCGGCGCCCAGCCCCTGGCGCACCGCGGTGGCCTCGATGGCCTCGCGATAGGCCTCCAGCCGCCCCCAGGCCAGATCGCTCTTGAGGAGCCCCCGCTCGGTCAGCTCGGTGGCGAAGCCGAGGGTGTTGCCCATGCTGATGGTGTCCAGGCCGAGGTCGTCACAGCGCTCGCCCAGCTCGCAGACCGCCTCGAGGTCGAAGATCCCCAGGTTGTTGCCGAGCAGGCCGATGGTCTCGAACTCGGGTCCCTTGCCCTCTCTCCCCTTGATGCGCACTCGCCGACCGCAGCGGATGGGGCAGGCCATGCAGCCGTCCTGCTTGACCAGCAGCTCGTCGCGCATCTTCTCGCCGGCAAGCAGCGGGCTGCGCCGGTCGTGGCCCGCCTGGAAGTTGCGGGTGGGGAGGATGTTGCGCCCGGCGGTGGTCATCACCAGGTTGGCCGTCCCCAGCTGCGGCAGGAGCTGCCCGGTGATCGGATGTCCGAGCAGATACTTGGTGATCGATTTCTGCAGCTCCTTGAATTCGTCGGCGCGGGCCACGGGCACCGGCCGCTGACCGTCGGCGATCACCGCCTTGAGGTTCTTGGCCCCCATCACCGCACCGGCGCCCCCGCGCCCTGCCACCCGGTGCTGGCTGACGATGGCCGCGAAGCGCACCCGGTTCTCCCCCGCCGGTCCGATGACCGCCTTGCCAAAGCTCGCCGGAAGCGCCTCCTGCGTGGCGTGGGTGCCTCGACCCCACAGGTGCGACGCGTCCTCGAGCGTCACCCGGTCCTCGGCGATGCGCAGGTAGGTGGGCTTGGGGCTGCGACCGCGCACCACCACGGCGAGGTATCCCGCCTTGCGCAGCTTGGTGGCGAAGCTGCCCCCGCAGTGGCTGTCCGCCAGCCCCCCCGTAGCCGGCGACCGGGTCGAGACCACGAAGCGGTTCGATTGGGGCGCGCCGGTGCCGGTCGACGGCCCCACCGAGAAGACGATGGCCATCCGCTCGTCGAAGGAGTCGAGACCGGCGGCGGTGGCGTCGTAGAGCAGGCGCGCTCCCAGCCCGCGCCCTCCCACGTACAGCTCGCGCTCCTCCGCGCTCAGCTCCCGCGCAGCGCTGCGCCCGGTCGTCAGGTCCACTTCAAGGCAGCGTGCGGCTGCTTCCATCGGTACTCCCGGCTCTTGGATGCTGCGGATTGGCTGTCACTGACCGATAGCCGGCAATCGAGCGATCGACAACCGATTGCGCCATCGGCCCCACCGCTCGCGGGAGCTCCCAGTGGCCGAGGGGGCCAAACGACCTGCAGTGCACCATCCAGGTGGGTCGTCATGCCGAGCCGTTGCCGACGCGGCACGTTATCCCTTAACTCGCGTCGCACCCTTTCATGGAGGCGCCCATGGCGACTGTCTTCTTCACCGGCTTCCCCGGCTTCCTTGGTACCGAGCTCCTCCCCCGCGTCATGAAGCGACAAGCGACGGGGGTCACGGCCACCTGCCTCGTGCAGTCCAAGTTCAAGGCGCTCGCGCAGAGCCGCGCCGACGAGCTGAGCAAGACCCACCCCGAGCTGGCGGGGCGCATCCGCCTGCTCGAGGGCGACATCACCCGCGCCGACCTGGGGCTCGGTGACACCCAAGAGCTGCGCGAGGAGGTGATCGAGGTCTTCCACCTCGCCGCCGTCTACGACCTCGCGGTGCGGCGCGACCTGGCGATGAAGGTCAACGTCGACGGTACCCGCTACGTCGCCGACTTCGCCCGCGCCTGCCCCCACCTCAAGCGCTTCCACTACGTCTCCACCTGCTACGTCTCCGGCAAGTACGCCGGGGCCTATACCGAGTACGACCTCGAGAAAGGCCAGGAGTTCAACAACTTCTACGAGGAGACCAAGTACCTCGCCGAGGTCGAGGTGCAGCGGCGCATGCGCGAGGGCATGCCCAGCACCATCTACCGACCGGCGATCGTGGTGGGCGACAGCGCCACTGGCGCGACCCAGAAGTACGACGGCCCCTACTTCGTGGTGCAGTGGCTGCTGCGCCAGCCAGGGATGGCGGTCATGCCGGTGGTCGGCGACCCGCGGCGCACGCGGGTGAACGTGGTGCCGCGCGACTTCGTGGTCAACGCCATCGCCCACCTGTCGGGGCTCGAGCGCTCGCTCAACAAGGTGTACCAGCTGTGTGATCCCAACCCGCCCACCGCGCAGCAGATGATGGACGTGATCGGCCGGGCCACCGGCAAGAACATGGTGCGGCTGCCGCTGCCGACCTGGCTGGCACGCAACGCCCTGGCCTATGGGCCGGGGGTCTACAAGCTCATGAAGATTCCCGCGGAGGCGCTCGACTACTTCGTGCACCCGACCTTCTACACCTGCAACAACACCCTCGCCGATCTCGAGGGCTCAGGCCTGCGCTGCCCCAGCTTCCCCGAATACGCCTCGCGCCTGGTGAACTTCATGCGCGAGCACCCGGAGATCAGCGCCTCGGCGATGGTGTAGAGAGCGCCGCGAGGCGGGTCCTACTTCTCGGTGCCCGCCTCCGCGGCGGCGTTGGAGGGCCGGCGGCGCTTGGGCTTGACGGCCGGCGCCCCTGGCTCTTGCTTCGAATCGGCTGCGGCGGCCTTGGAGCTCGGCTCCGAGGCCGGCGCGGCGACCTTCTTGGGCTCCTCGAGCGCTGGTGGGTTGGGCCCGCTCTCCTTCTCGTCCGCTTCGGGCTTTAGCTCCGAGCCGGCCGTCGCCTCCTCTGCCACCGACTCGCCGTCGACCTTCGCGGCCTCCTCGCCCTTGGCGCCAGGCTTGGGGGCGGGCTTGTTGCGCTTCTTCGGCTTGACGGCTTCGGCCGCAGGCGGAGCCGCCGGCGCCGCGTCGTCCTTCTTGGCATCGGCGGGCGCGGCCTCTTCTTCCTACTTAGACTCTTCCTTCTTCGCCGGCTTCTCTTCGGCGCCTTCGGCCTGGCC
>JACRCT010000659.1 GCA_016218885.1 Deltaproteobacteria bacterium
GTACGGACAAGGACCCGAAGAAGATCATCTCCGAGACGACTCTCAAAGACCCGATCTTCATCCGATTCTTTCGCGCGAAGACCCCCGCGCGCCTCCTGCACGAGCAGGGACAGGACGATTGCCTCGGAGCTCAACGCTTCGACAGGACCTGGGCTCATCTCGAAGCCAGCCCGCAGGATCGCGTGCTGCTGAACGATGCCAGCTTCGGTGACAAGACCTTCAAGAGCGCGCGCAGCTCGTCGATCCTGGTCCAAGACAAGAAGGTGTCGCTCCTGCCTCTCGAGCGCCTGCGGATCGATCTCGCGGAGATGGAGCAGAAGGCTTTCGTGGCGCTGGTGGCCAACATGAAGCCCGGCAACAACAAGGTCATCTTCGAGAACTACGTCGGCTGCCAGGAGATCCTGAAGACCGCCAAGCCCGTGGCCACCGGCGCGCTGACGTTCGTGGTGAAGAAGGGCGACGTCGCCGCCTATGCCAAGCTCATCGGGCCCGACTTCGAGCCCGGCGAGGGCGATCGCGCGACCCAGAGCCGCATCGAGGAGCTCTTCCGCAAGTCGATGGTGAAGGGCTCGAAGATCATCAAGCTCGTGACCGACTCCACCGAGACCGAGCCCATGGAATCCCAAACCACCCCGGTCCGTGCGCTGCTGCGCAACGCTGAAGGCACCTGCAGCTACGTGGAGGGCTGGTGGAGGCAGAAGCACCTGGGCGGAGGCAAGTTCGACAACGGCAGCTTCGACGCCGGCCAGATCAAGGGCTTCGGCAACCAGATCCCGATCCCCTGCCCCTAGACCCCACCCGGCCAAGCCGGAACCAACGAGGCTCCAGACTCCAGGTCCGCCAAGGTCCAAGGCTTTGCCTGGGGTCTGAAGTCCTGAGCCCGAAGCCTTTGCCGGCGAGCGCACGACCGGGCCCTCGCTTTCGCCAGGCCGTTCCTTGCCTCCCTGAAACCTGCCCCGCTATTCTCCGCCTCCATGTCGGACGGGGGACACGCAGCGCTCGCCGAAGCACACCAGGCCGCTCGCGCGACCTGGCCCGACGTCTCGCTCGAGCTGGGATCCTTCGAGGCCTACGTCCGGGAGAGGCTGGGGCCGGACGCCAACGCCCTCGAGCTGGCCAGGCCGCACCTGCGGGACCTCTTCTTGGCCTGCGCCTGCCTCGCGGGGGACGGTCCTGCCCTCTCCCTCCTCGACGACGTCATCCAGCGCGAGGCGCGGTTGGCCGCGGCGAAGGTGGATCGCTCTGCAAGCTTCGCCGACGAGGTGCGCCAGGAGCTGCGGCTCAAGCTCCTCGTGCAGGCCAATGGCGCGACGGCCAAACTCGGCGAGTATTCCGGGCGGGCGCCCATCGCCAACTGGCTCCGCATGGCCGCCCTGCGCACTGCCCTGAACCTGCGGCGCGGAGCGACGTTCAAGGCCGAGGCACCTCTCGAGGAGGCGCTCGACCTCGCGGGGCGCTCGACGACCCCAGAGATGAAGGTCATGAGGCAGCAAGGCCGCGTGGCGTTCAGGGGCGCCTTCCGCACTGCTCTCGCCCGGATGCCCGACAAGGATCGCGAGCTTCTGACCCTGCATCTGGTCCAAGGCCTCTCGCACGAGGAGATCGGAAAACGCCTCGAGGCCCATCGCGCCACCGTCGCGCGCTGGCTCGAAGCCGCCCGCCAGAGGCTGTTGGACGGCATCCGCGAGATCCTCGCTCAAGAGCTGCAGCTCAATCGTCGAGAGGTCGAGAGCATGGCGGGCCTCGTGCGAAGCCAGCTCGACCTGAGCCTGAGCCAGCTGCGCAGAAAGCCTAAGAAATAGCGGCTCTTGCCGCTTCGCCGCTCCATCCCGCTGCGTCCTCCACCAAGAAGTTTTGCAGCATGTCCTCCGGAGCCTGTGTCCCTCCCAGTGGGTCGGCCGGCGCGCCGGTCCATCCTCTTTTTTCGAAGTCTCCCAGCACGTGAGCGACGACCGAGACCAGAGATGAGCCTGCGGACCCAGGAGAGGAAGCCATCACTCGCCCTTGGCGAGCAGACGCCGGTATTGCTGCCGCGCGACACGTATGACTCGGCGCGCGAGGCCTGGCCTGGCGTCGCGCTCGAGCGGGAAGCCCTCGCCGCGTTCGTCGACCTGCACGCCGATGCCGTGGAGTCGCGCGAGGTTCGCCTCCGGCACACCCCGCCGAACGTGAAGGACCTCTTCCTTGCCTGCGCATGCCTTCATGGCGACCCAAAGGCGAACTCGTATCTCGAATCGATGGTGGCGCAGGAGGCTTCGACCGTAGCCAGGTGCGTCGCGGGCCCGCCTGACCTGGCGCCAGAGGTGCGCAGGCAGCTGAGGCGTCAGCTTCTGACCCCTGAGACCGGCGTGCCGAAGCTGGCCCGATATGGCGGGGGGTCTCCGCTCTCGCGCTGGATCCGCATGGCGGCGCTGCGCCTTGCCCTCTCACTGCGCTCAAGCCTGGGCCGGCCAAGCGGGCCCAAGCCCTGAGCGCCGGCCGTCTTGTCCCGCTCGACGTCAGTCGGTCAGAGGGGTTGTGCGACTCACCTCGCGATGCCTGAGCCGCGATCGTCGGGAGGTACGACCCGGCCCAGGCCGGCCTGATCTACAGTCGCCGCATGAGACTCCAGGCTCCCCATTGCCCGTCCTGCGGCGCGCCGATCGAGGTCCCCGTTGGCGCCTCCCGCGTCAGCTGCGAGTACTGCGCCGCAGCCCTGGTGGTCGAGGGCCCGCGCGTCAGCGCCCACCGCCCGGCGCCCGCGGCTCCGCCCGAGCCTGACGAGAGCCCGCTCTTCCCTGAGCCCGACGCCACGCTCTGGGCGCGTGAGGCGCCGCGCTTCGAGCTCTCCATCGTCGAGCAGAGGATCCCCGAGGCCGTCCCCGACGTCTTCGCTGGCGTCGAGCTCTCCTGCGACCGCTTCGCCCTGGTCTCGATGCGCGCGGTGGACAAGGACGGCGCGCCGGTGAAGGTGGCGCTCGAGCCCGCCTTCGAGGCGTTGAAGGCCTCGTTGGAGTCCGACGGCGATCCCGGCCTGGGCGCGAACCTGGCGCTCGAGACGCTCTGCAAGAAGCCGTTCGACCACAAGCTCGAGTGCACCATCCTGCTCTTCGAGCCACGGCACATGCGCCTGACGCCCTACGCCGCCGGCACCGAGGGCACGACCTGGGCCTCCGGCGAGGAGGGCCGCTGCATCGCGCTGGGCGGCCACCGCCAGGCGCTGGAGCGCAGATCGCTGCGCGCGGCGAGCGACCACTTCCACAACGGCCAGAGCGTGCTGCTCGCCTCCAACGACCTGGTGGTCCTGCCCTCTCCGGGCTTCGTCGGCACGGGCGGCGGCGGCTACGGAAACGGCCTGCACGCGCTCTACGAGGTCGCCAACGCGCACCTGGGCGAGGAGCCGCTGCGCGTCGTCACCCTGGCCAAGAACGCCTTCTGGGAGGACTTCCAGAAGCACCGCGACAGCCGCCTGCGCCCAGTGGGGGACGTGCGCTTGGCCGCGGTGCGCGCCATCCCGCCCCCGCTGGCCGCCGCCCTTCCCTCGCACCTGAAGGTCACGACCCTGCGCTCGCGCCGCTTCGAGTTGGCGCTGCTCACCTCGCCCGGCGACGCCGTCCGGCTCCTGCCGCTGCACGCCGATCGCCAGGTCGCGGTGTGGCTCTCTCCGGTCCAGGGCCCTTTGCCACCGGGAGCGCTCGACGCCGCCTGCGCTGCCATCCTCGAGCTGCTCGACCGCAAGGACTACGGGGACAACGACAACCCGCGCCAGGCCGGCCGCGACGCCTACGAGAAGATCGGAGGCGGTGCCGGCCCGGACCAAGTGCGCCTGGCCGTCATCCAGCTCTTGGACGCGCATGAGCGCGTGAAGTACTTCCGAGCCGGCTTCAAGCAGCCCCTCTCTCTGGGCAATCGGGGGATACAGGCCGACGGGATGCAACAGTTCGACGAGGGCGGTGAGGCCACCGTCCACGAGGGCCACCGCCTGTTCTTCCCGGGCTGCTTGGAATACGAGGGCCAGCACAGCCTGGTGCCGCAGCTCGCCGAGACCTGGACCGGCGGGAAGGCGTCACGGCTGTACGAGGCGCTCTTCGCGCACTGGAAGATCAAGAGGTCGGTCCCGGCGCTCGAGGCGCTGGCGAAGGCGGCGTTGAGCGACGTGCCGACCGCCAACGCTGCAGGGATGGCCTTGGTCACCGGCGTCGCGCTGTAACCCGGGCCGCAACGCCCCGTGAGGACCGGAGGCGCCCTCTAGCTCGCGCTGGGCGCGCTGTGCTCAGGTGCCGCCCGGCTCCTCGACGTGACCCTCGTACGCTTCGCGACAGCGCCGGGCGGGCTGCTGAGCTCGAGGCCATGGCGCTCGGTGAGGTGGCGCTTGAACGCGCCGATGGAGACCGGGGCGTCGATCTCTGCCCGTCGGCCACGGTCCTCGCGGGGCACTGCGTCCGACGCTGGACGCGCTGACCGGCATTGGGGGAGGCTGGGCAACCGTAGGAAGACTGCTTGAATCCGCGGCCTCAAGAGACGTCCCACACCGCGGAACCGAACCGGTCCATGACCGAGCCCTACGGGAGGCCTCCAATGATCCGCATGACCGTGCTCACCGCCATCCTGCTGACCAGCGCCGTGGTCCAGGCTCAGCCCGGCCCCAACAGCCGCGAGCGCGTTGAGGACCGGCGCGAGCTTCACCAGGACAGGCATGAGGCGCGCGATGACATCCGCGACCTCAGGGCCCTCGAGGGTCTGCTCGCCGAGTTCGACGCCGCGCGCGCCCGCCACGACCGGCGGACGTTGGCGCGCATCGACGAGCGGCTGCGCCGGCAGATCCGCGCTGAGCTGGCCGAGGGTCGCCGGGAGCTGCGCGACGACAGGCGTGAGGTTGCCCGAGACCGCCAGGAGGTCCGCTCGGACCGGCGCGAGTTGCGCCACGACGAGCACGGGTCCCACGCCGCCGCCGACGACCGGCGCGATCTGCGCGACGACAAGCGCGACCTTCGCGACGACCAGCGGGATGCTGCTCAGGAGCGCGCGGCGCTGGAGCGCACCCACCAGCTGCTGCGGGAGCTGGACGCGCTGCACGGGCGTTTTCGCCCACAGAGCCTGGAGCGCAAGCGGGCCCTGATCGGCGAGCTGATTCACCTTGCCCGGCGTGAGGTCCGCCAGGACAAGCAGGAGCTGCGCGAGGATCGCCACGAGCTGCGCGAGGACCGGCGAGAGACCCGCGAAGATCGTCGGCAACGCTAGCCAGCCACCGGCTCCGCCACGAGAATCGGACGTTGACGTTGACATTGACGTTGACGTGACGGCGACGGCGACGGCGACGGCGACGGCGACGGCGACGGCGACGGCGACAAGACCCAACCCTTGAACACCCGCCCCGATCCCGAGGAGCAGGAAGGTCAGGTCGCGTGTCGGCTTCAAGCCGTTCACGTCGCCGTCGCCGTCAACGACCACGTCAACGACCACGTCAAGCGGCGGCGTCTGCGTTGAGCTGCGACGCGGCGAGGGCCTGCCCGTCAGCTCTAGCGAGCGAGGTCCGTGATTGACTCCAGACAGGGGCGCCAACTAGGTTCGAGGCACTCCCATGAACGAGCTCGAGTCCGAAGTCTTCGCCAAGCTGCGCCAGCGCCTCAACCTCGCCCACGTCGACCCAGCCTCGGTCTCCAGCGCCACCCCGCTGTTCGACGGAGGCCTTGAGTTCGACTCCATCGACGTGCTCGAGGTCAGCGCGATGGTCCAGAAGGACTACGGCATCACGGTCGCAGTGGCCGAGCGCAGCAGCGAGGTCTTCGGGACGCTGGGGACCCTGGCCGCGTTCGTCGAGAAGAACCGCAGCCGAGACGCCAAGAGGTAGCGGGAGACCGGCAAGAGCGTCGGTCGCAGCGAGACGCTCGAACCGTCTGGGAACGCATCTCTGCCTACGCCGTCTCCACCCGCGTGCCTTCGGGGATGAAGTGGTGCGTCCCCTTGCGCATCTTCCACACCTGGCTCAACAGCGAGTCCTGGTGGTCCTGGTTGCCGACGAAGTCGATGTCGCTGGTGTTGACCACCAGCAGCGGCGTCTCGCCGTAGTGGAAGAAGAAGTCGTTGTAGGCCCGGCAGACCTGCGACAGGTAGTCGGGGTCGAAGCGGCGCTCGAACTCGCGCCCGCGCTTCTTGATGCGCCCCAGCAGCACCTCGGTGCGCGCCTGCAGGTAGATCACCAGGTCCGGTTTGACCACCCGCGGGCCCATCAGGTCGAACACCCGCTCGTAGAGCGCCAGCTCGTTCGGGTCCAGCGTGAGCGCGGCGAAGATGCGGTCCTTGGCGAACAGGTAGTCGGACACCGTCACCGAGGCGAACAGGTCCTGCTGGAAGAGCTCCTGCTGCTGCTTGAAGCGCGACAGCAAGAAGAACAGCTGGGTCTGGAAGGCGTACTTCTGCCGGTCCGAGTAGAAGTTGGCGAGGAAGGGGTTCTCTTCGACGATCTCGAAGATGGTCCGCGCCTTGAGAGCCTTGGAAAGGATGTTCACCAGCGACGTTTTGCCGACGCCGATCGGTCCTTCGATGACGATGTAGCGCGGCCGCTCCGTGATCATGGGGATCTCGCGGAAGAATTCGAGTCGGGGTCGCTCGCGAAAAGGCGGCGGATTCTAAGCACAGCGCTCCGACCGATGCAAAGAGTGTCGGCTCGCAAGCGCACCGCTCTCCCAAGGGCACGACCTGCGCGGCAAGTGAGCCCGAGGTTGACCGTCCATATATGGCAACGTAATGTCACAACATGCGCAAGCCCGCCAGGGGACCAGTGCCGCGGACACACGGACGCACCGCCGTCGTGGAAGCGGAGGAGGTGAACTCCCAAGCCCGCCCGCAGGTCGATGTAGAGATCGAGCCCGTGGCTCTCTGGTCGATCGCCATGCTGCGCATTGCCATGGAGCTCAAGCGCCCCGAGGCCCCCGGCCTGGATGAGATCATCGATGGCGTCGTCGCCAAGATGGGCATCGACAAGGCCCACTTCGAGAAGTACCTCGCCGAGCACCTCGGAACCCTGAGGGAAGCGGCGCGCGCCAGGGGCTACGCGCCGTAGCCCTCCGAGCCTCGGCGCGGTCCCCGCCCAAGCCTTGGGCTATCCTCCCGTCGTGGATCGAAACCAGCTCATCTTCCTGGGCATGGGCATGGCGCTGGCCACTGCGGCCATCGGCGTGAGCGCCGCGCGGCGCGCCCTGCAGGAGCAGGATGAGGCCCACGCGCAGGCTCAGGTGCAGGCGCAGATGGATCGGCTCACGCCGCTGCCGCATCAGGACTCGCCTCGCCGCGACCTACCCCAGCGCACCGAGACAGTGGGCAGCTTCCGCGTCCGCGTGCGCGAGGGCGGACACGCGACCCTGCTCTCCGCCGGGGGCGAGTTCGTCGCCGAGGTCTCGGGATACCAGGGTGCCCGCGAGGTGCCCCAGGTGCGTCTCCTGGGCGACCCCGTCGTCGAGCTCGCCGGCAAGAGCTGCGAGGACCCCTGCAACCCCTCCGTGGTGCTGGTGGCGGTGAGCGACGGCGAGCCCGTGCAGGTCCTCGCAGCCGCTGGCGTGCCCAGGCTCGAGGACCTCGACGGCGACGGCACGCCCGAGGCTCTCATCGACCACTTGATGTCCGGCACCAGCGAGCTGGTCACCCTTCCCTATGCCTTCGACGGCAGGTTCTTCCGCCCCGCCTACTCGCGCTTTCCCGAAGGGGTGGATAGGCAGATCGAGGCGCTCTCCGGCTCGGCGTCCCGGCTGTGCACGTGGAGCTTCGACGACGAGTGCCGGGCGCAGCTGACGGCCCTGCTCGGGCTCTCTGCATTCCGCTCTCCCCAGGACGCGGGCGGGGTTGTGGAGCGGCTGCGCACGGAGAGCAAGGTCAAGAAGTGGGCGAGCAACGGCGGCCGAATCCGGAACATCGTCCGTGAGATCGCGATGGTCGCCGGCCGATAGCCCGCTCTCCGGTCCTGTTGCGAGGAACGCCCTGGGCATTGCATTCTCGGCTCCATTCTTCGGCACTTCACTCCAAAGGATCGCCCATGCGAAAGCTCGTCGCCCTCTTGGCCGTCGTCGCCGGCATCGCCCTCGCAGTGCAGGCCTGTGGTGGAGACCCCGAGGTCGCCGGTTCCGACGCCGGGTCCATCTCCCCCGACACCGGAGGTGGCGTCCCGACCCGTGGCTACTCGGGCTCTGCTTCGCGCGGGGATCTGGTCGTCTTCCAGATCGATCCCGAGCACCGCACCTACACGGTGCACAACGAGACGACGAACCAGGACGAGAACGGCAGCTACAGCATCCTCGACGGCGACTTCGCGGGCATCAAGGAGGTCACGGCCAACGGCAAACGGTTCTTTGCAGTCGAGCTCGACGACAAGGTCCTGGCCGCCAACTTCCCGGTCGCCAACAGCCAGGCCAACATCTACGCCGGCATCAGCTCGGACATCGACAACACCGGCAAGGAGGCGCAGATCTCCGGCACCTACTCCTGGATCCATCTGACCGACGAGCCGATCAACGGCAGCTCCACCATCAAGGAGTGGGGGATCCTCTCGGTGCTGGCCAACGGCACCTTCAAGAAATGGAACTTCGCCTCGGGCGCCGGCACCGGAACGCCCGCCATCACGCCCATGGCCCCCGAGGCCCTGGCCGCTCCAGTGCCGCCCACGAGCACCCCCTCCGAGACCGGGACCTGGGGCGTCGCCGGTTCGGCCAAGGAGCGCCTCGCTGTGACCATCGACGGCCTGGCCGGCGTCACCCTCACCGGCTTCGCCTACGCCGCCGAGGACGCCTCGGTCTTCCTGCTCGACCTGGGAACCGGCAAGGGCTTCATGCTCGGCCTCAAGAACCCCGCGGCCCACTACACCCGCGCCGAGATCGCCGGCACCTACCGCTTCATCGACCTCTGGTACGCCGGCTCCAGCGTCTACCGCGGCGCCGGCACCTACCTCCTGCCCGCCACCGGCGATGGCACCTACGATCACAAGTCCGAGGACGGCTCGCTGGCCACCGGCTACCTGCAAGGGATCGAGGCCTGTCCCAACATCCCCAACATGTTCGTGATCACCAAGATGCAGTGGGGCAGCACCACGACCCAGGACGACGACAACGTCATCCGCTTCGCCGTCGTTGGAAAGGTCGTCCTGCACTTCACCTTCGACGCGGAAGGCAACTTCGTCTCCTACGGCGTCGGCGCCAGGCTCGAATAGCGCAACGGGAAGTGCACCCTGGTTCCGGCAGCGGCTGGCCGGACGAGACCCGCGCGATCCGCGAAGGTCAGCGCGCGGGGCCTCCGGGTTCGCTCGCTGCAGCAGATCGCGTCGACGCCCTCTTCGCGCCCGATCGCGGTGAGCTCGACGGGGAGCGTCGCCTCGCCCGTCCCGGGAACACGGCCTCCTCGAGTGGCCCAGCGTCCAACGGCAAGCACGGGCTTGAGGGCAACGGTCGCCCGATCCGGAGGCTCGCTGGCGTACCGGACCTTCTGGGGCGGTGCTATCCCGCAGCCATGAGCGGGTTCGGAGTGAGAAGCGAGCACCTGCCCCAGGCCGGCGGACCGTTGTCTCGTTCCTTCGGACGGGCTGTCCTGCGGCTGCTGCGCTTCCGCGTCGAAGGAGCGCTGCCGGACGTTCCCAAGCAGGTGGCCGTCGTCGCGCCGCACTCGTCCAACTGGGACTTCGTGGTGGGCTATGCGGCCAAGCTCGCGCTCGGGCTGCAGATCACCTGGCTGGGCAAGAGCACGCTGTTCCGGCCGCCCTTCGGCACGCTCTTCCGGCGGATGGGCGGGATCCCCATCGATCGCACCCGAGCACAGCGCCTGGTGGGAACCATCGCCGCCGAGTTCGACCGCCGCGATCGCCTGCTCCTCGCCATCACTCCAGAGGGGACGCGCAAGCCCGGGGCCCGGTGGCACGCGGGCTTCTACCACATCGCCCGCGAGGCCCACGTGCCCGTGGCCCCGGTGACGCTGGACTGGGCAAACCGCACCCTTCGCTTCGGTCCGCCGCAGGAGGCGACCGCGGCGGAGCCCAGAGCCGTGAAGGCGGAGATCGAGCGCCTGCGCACCCTCATCGAGGCCTCGGGTGGAAGGCGGCGCAGGCGCTGAAATCCCAGGGGTTCCTCCGCCCGCAAAGACGACGGCGCGGCCGGAGGAGGCGCCGCGCCGTCGTTCGAGCTGCAGAGATCGGCTCAGTCGCAGCCCATGAGGCCCTTGGTGCTGCCCACGCAGGTCAGGCTCGTGCTTCCCACGACGCTGCACGAGCCATTGCAGGTGATGTTGCAGGTTCCGGAGGTGCAGCTGACGTTGGATCCCTCTCCCACCGTGTGGGTGCAGGACTTGCCCACGCAGGCCACATTGCAGTCGGCTCCGCATTCGCCGGTGCAGGTGGAATCGGCCGAGCAGCTGTAATTGCAGTCGGCGGTCGAGGTGCTGCAGGCGTCGAAGTCGCAGGTCTCTCCGCTCGGGCAATCGCACGAGGTGCCGCTGCAGATGCTCGAGGAGCAGCCGCCGAGGACGAGAACGAGGGTCAGCGTGAAGAGAAGGGCTGCAGTACGCATGTGTGCTCCATGGGTGATGGGTGGTCTTCGGCCCTGAGAAGGTCTTCCGGCCCCTTGGCTCCGGATTCCACGCAGACGCGCCCCGGGCCCGAGCGCGCCGCTGTTGCGCGACGAAGAAACCGGGTTCGCGGCGCCGCGTCAAGTGCGAGCAGGCGCAACTCGCCTCTCCAACCCTCGGCCCCTCTACAGTCACGATGCTAAACGGATGAGGGCATCCGAGTGTGAAACCGCGGCTTCCCAGGGAGCAGGCGGAAATGTCGTGTCCGGTAGCGCATCCACTCGCGAGAAGGCGCCCGAGCGGGTGAACGAGGCCTCGACGGATGCCCGGGCGCCTAGCGAAGTCGAGGCGCGGAAGTGGCAGGGCTCATAGCGCCCGCGCAGGATCCTTGAGCACGATCTGCGCGAGCCACCGCTCGATCTGGTCGAAGTCGACCAGCCGCTTCTGCGGATTGCGCTCGGTCAGCTGCAGCAGCAGCCGCTTCGACAGCCGGTCCAGGCCGCGCAGATCGCTCAACGGCCTCTTGCGCGACTCGGCGAAGCGGCCGAAGGTGATGGCTCCTTCGCGACCGCCGCCGAAGACGTGCGGCAGCCTGCCTTTCAGCATGCGGTAGTGGATGATCCCCAGCGCGAAGATGTCGCGCTCCTGCCCCACCGCCTTGGCTCCCTCCAGGCCCGCCTCCGGCGCGAGGTAGTCGAAGGTCCCCATCAGCACGCCGGCGTTGGTGAGCTCGCTGTTCTCTCCGGCGATCTTCGCGGCGCCGAAGTCGATGAGCTTCACCCGCCCGTCGACGTCGAACATGATGTTGCCGGGCTTGAGGTCCCGGTGCGTCACGTTCTTGCCCCGCAGGAAGCGGATGGCGCGCACCATCGCCAGCGTGACCGCCGCAGCCTCGGTGGCGGAGAACAGCTTGGCGGGGTGGGCGTCCAGGTACTCCTTGAGGGTCAGGCCGTTCACGAACTCGGCGACGTAGTAGTAGACGTTGTGGGTGGTGTCCCGGCCATAGCGGAAGACCCGCACGATGTTCTCGTGCCGGGCCGTCGAGAGCGCCTGGAACTCGCGGAAGAAGATCTCCACGTACTTCGGGTCGGCGCCCAGCTCCGAGAACGGCACCTTGATGACCACGTGCTTGCCCTGGTCGTTCTCGGCCAGGAAGACCGTGCCCATGCCCCCGCGACCGAGCTCGCGCAGCACCTTGTACCCGCCGATGGCCTGGATGTGCTTGTTGGGCGGCAGCCCTATCTCGCCCATCCTGGCGACCATCTCGCGCACGCCCGCGCCAAAGCCGGCGTGCGCTCGCGTGAGCCCCTCCTGCACGAGCGGATCGGCGAGCAGCACCTCGAGCGGCGGCGGCGGCGAACCGCCCCCGAGCTTCTCGCGCAGCGATGTGATGAACCCGAGCATCCCTTGCTACCCCCAGGCGTGGCCGCCAGCTTACACGCCTTCGCGGGTTCGCCCCACGACCTAGGAGACCCTCTTCCGAGATTGCGCGGACAGAGACTCCCTCCCCCGTTAGGTACAAGTCAGTGGTGCTCGCCGATGCGAGGGGAGAGCCATCATGATCGACAAGAAGACCACCAGCTATGTCCAGTCGCTGTGCATGGGGGAGATCCAGGAGGAGATCCTCCTGCCTTACCCCCGGCTGTCCTCGGCCGAGCAGGAGACGCTCAAGCCTGTCCTCGACGCGGTGAGCAGCCTGCTCAAGCCACACGAGAAGGACTTCCGCTCCTGGGACGTCGCAGGCGAGCTGCCGACCGAGTTCCTGGAGGAGCTGCGGCAGATCGGCCTGTTCGGCCTGGTGATCCCCGAGGAGCACGGCGGCTCAGGGCTGGGCTCGACCGCCTACTCGCGCACCCTGCAGGAGATCGCGCGCCACGACGCCTCGGTGGCGGTGACCGTCGGAGCGCACAGCTCCATCGGCATGCGCGGGCTGCTGCTGTTCGGCACCGACGAGCAGAAGCTGCGCTACATGCCCAAGCTCGCCACCGGCGAGATGATCGCCGCCTTCTGCCTCACCGAGCCCGGCTCCGGCTCCGACGCCGCGTCCGTCAAGACCACCGCGGTCAAGGAGGGCGACCACTGGGTGCTCAACGGCGAGAAGCTGTGGATCACCAATGGCGGCATCGCCGACTTCTTCACCGTCTTCGCGCGCACCGCCTCGGGCGAGAAGGGCCAGCTCACCGCCTTCCTCGTCACGCGCGACATGCCCGGGGTGAGCAGCGGCCCCCACGAAGACAAGCTGGGCATCCGTGCCAGCAACACCACCACAGTGAGCTTCGAGAACGTGAGGGTCCCGGACTCCAACGTGCTGGGCGAGGTGGGCAAGGGCTTCAAGACCGCGATGCGCATCCTGAACTCCGGGCGCACCGGCCTGGGCGGCGGCTCGGTGGGGGCGATGAAGTCGCTGATCGGGCTGGCCACGCGCCAGGCGCGCGAGCGCGTCCAGTTCGGCAGGCCCATCGCCGAGTTCGGGCTGATCAAGGGCAAGGTCGGTCAGATGGTGATCGACTGCTACGCCGCCGAGTCGGTGGTGAACATGGTCGCCGGCCTCGTCGATGGGGGCTACGAGGACTACGCGGTGGAGGCGGCGATCTCCAAGGTGCTCGCCTCCGAGAACCTGTGGCGCACCGCCGACGAGGCCCTGCAGATCGCCGGCGGCAACGGCTACATGCGCGAGCTCAAGTACGAGCGGGTCCTGCGCGACGCGCGCATCAACCGCATCTTCGAGGGCACCAACGACATCCTGAGGCTATTCATCGCGCTGACCGGGATGAACCTGGTCTCCTCCGAGCTCAAGGAGCTGGCCGGAAGCCTCAAGGGCATCTTCAACGACCCCATCAAGGGCTTCGGGGTGTTCTCCGAGTACGCCCTGCGCCGGGCGAAGCTGACCGCCAACGTCCGGCGGGAGAAGGCGAAGCTCGAGCAGCTGCACCCCGCGCTACGGGAAGAGGCGCAGATCGTCGAGGACGGCACCCGCGAGCTGGCCCTGGCCGCCGAGCGCACCCTGCGCCGCTACGGCAAGCGGATCATCGGCCAGCAGTTCTCGACGCGGCGGCTGGCGGACGTGCTCATCGACCTGTACGCGCTCTCCTGCGTGATGGCGCGCGTGCACTCGGAGATCGTGGACCACGGGGCGGAGAAGGCGGCGCGGCAGATAGAGATCGCCCGGGCGCTGGGGCGGCAGGTGCGACGGCGCGTCCGCGACAACTTCGCTCAGCTCGACGACAACGAGGACGACCTGCTCAAGGCCTTGGCAGACGACGCCTTCGAGGCGGAGAAGTACCGCTGGGACAATGTCGAGGGCTGAGACGGGTCACTGACGCCTCGGGCGTGGCGGGCGACTTGCTGCCCACTATTCCAGCCTGGCGAGCCTTGAGTAGCTGTCGTAGCGCGACTGGATCTCGCTGACGTACTTCACCGGCTCCTCGCACCGGCAGTAGCCGCTGCGGGCGCGCTTGGCGTGCTCGGGGTTGCTGAGCAGCAGCATCGCCTTCTCCACGTTGCCGAACCACTTGTTGGGGTTGAGCTTCAGGTCGGCGGCGAGGCGGCGCGCGTCGTGGACATGCCCCGGCCCGCAGTTGTAGGCGGCCAGGGCGAAGCGGAGGCGGTCCTTCTCCTTGACCGTGGGGCTGGAGAACATCTTGGAGTAGCGCGAGAGCAGCTTCACGCCGGCGTGGATGCCGTTCTCCGGCTCGGTGATGTGGTCGATCTTCAGCTCGGCTGCCGTGGCCGGCATCACCTGCATCAGCCCCTGGGCCCCGACCCAGCTTTGGGCACTCGGGTCGAAGTGCGACTCCTGGTACATCTGGGCCACCACCAGCCGCCAGTCGAACTCGTAGGACTTGGCGTGCTTCTTCGCCAGTGCGTCGAACGGCGAGAGGCGGCCCTCCTTGTCAGAGCGCAGGTCGTCGTCGCCGCTGATGCGCATGTACTTGGCGTTCTTGAAGTACTTGTTGCGCGTCATGTTGAAGAACAGGTCGCCGTGGTGCTTGCGGTGGAATTCGTCGGCGGCGGCCTTGAGCTGCGGCTGATCCGGGCGCACGGCCCAGGCGATGGCCACCGGCTCCTCGGCGATGGGCCCCACCACGCGGATGGCGCTGTCGTAGGTCAGCTCGACGTCCACCACGTTGGAGTCGGCCACTGTCGCGGCGAGCTTGCCCTCGCCTACCGCCCACAGGATCTCCTCGGTCTCCTGGTCCTCGGGGACGAGCTCGATCTCGAAGCCGTGCTTCTCCTTGAGCGGCAGCAGCGACTGGAAATAGCTCGAGGACTTGCGCACCGAGATCTTCCTGCCCTTGAGGTCCGCCAGGCCCTTGGTGGCCTTGTCCTTGGAGGGCACCACCAGCACCTCGCTCACCTCGTTGTACGGCTCGCCGAAGGCGAAGGACTTGCTGCGCTCCGCGGTCAC
>JACRCT010000043.1 GCA_016218885.1 Deltaproteobacteria bacterium
ATGGTGCGGCTGGCGCCCGAAGCGCGGCGCAGCCCGGCCGACCTGGCGCGGTTGCCTCTCTCGCTGGGGCTCGACGGGCAGGGCCGACCGGTGGTCCTGCCGCTGGGGCAGATCGCGCGGCTGAGCGAGACCCTGGGCCCGGCGCAGATCAACCACCTGGAGCGCGAGAAGGTGATCGACGTCCAGGCCAACGTCCAGGGGCGGTCCCTCTCGGAGGTGGTGCGGGAGATCAACGTTCAGGTCGCGAAGCTCGTGCTGCCGCGCGGCTACTCCATCAGCCAGGGCGGCGAGGCGCGGGATCAGGCCGAGGTCTTCGGCAAGGTCTTCCTCGCGCTCGGGGTGGCGCTGGTGCTGATGTACCTGATCCTCGTGGTGCAGTTCGGGTCGTTCCTGGACCCGGTGGCGATCCTCGTCTCGCTGCCGCTGTCCTTGATCGGCGTGGTGCTGGCGCTGCTCGTCACCGGCGACACGCTGAACATCATGAGCCTCATCGGAGTGATCCTGCTGTTCGGCATCGTCGCCAAGAACGCCATCCTGCTCATCGACTTCGCCAAGTGGGCGCGGGCGCGCGGGACCCCGCTGCGCCAGGCGCTCATCGACGCGGGGCGCATCCGCCTGCGGCCGATCATGATGACCACCGTGGCGATCATCGCGGGCATGGTGCCCATCGCGCTGGGCCTGGGCGGCGAGGGCGCCGACTTCCGCGCTCCGCTGGGCCGGGCGGTCATCGGCGGGGTGATCACCTCCACCCTGCTCACCCTCCTGGTCATCCCCACCGTCTACGAGATCCTCGACGGGTTCCGGGCAGGGGCGCTGCGGACGCTCAAGCGAGGCCTGCGACGAGAGCCCGCGACGGTGGCCGAGGCGCAGAGGAGCTGACGATCCATCCTCCTGGGGGCCTGGCGTCCCGCCGGCGCAGCCCAGCGGGGAAGGCCTCGACCTCGATCCGTCCTAGGGTGGGGCGTCTTGCAGAATGGCGGCGAGATACCTGGCTTCGAGTCCGACAACGAGGACCGGGTCTCACCGGTAAGATCAGCCCCCGGCTGGGGTCTGGAGCCTGCAGTCGCCGCGACCGCTTCACTGGTTCACTGGCTGGTTCCCGCCCGTTCCTCGGACGTGGTAGGTGAAGTAGGGACCTCTCCAGTACCCCGGATCTTGAAGAACGCCCTCGGCATCCACTTGAAGCGTGTTGTTGTCGGAAACGAGTGGAGCGTAGATGTCCGCGTGCGGAAAAACAGTGCTCACAATATTGGCGACGTTCGTCTGTGAGTCCTGGCCTTCTCCGGTTGAGCAGCTCTTCAGGATTACTTTTGCGCCAGGCGCGACACACTCTGCGATCTGCGCGTTCTTCATCTGTCGGGCATCGGTGAAATCGAGATACGCCTCTTCGTGCGCGGGCGACCACCCACCTTCCTGTGCCGGGTCGCCAGCGCCGAAAGCTGTCATCGACGCAGTCCCGTGGCCGCCGATGACCAGCACCTCCGCGGGCTTGCTCGAGGTAGCACCCTTGAGTGCGTCGATGAAGTCGGTTTCGCTCCTCGCTTCGTAGTACATCACCCGGTAATGCTTGGTGAGCGCCGCCAGGTTGTCGTCGGCGAAGGCGTTGTTCCAGTCCTCCTTGGGGAAGACGTAGACCGCGATGGGGCGAGGGTCCGCCGGGTCGAGGGCCTCCCGGTTGCGCAGGACTTCCTCCAGCGTCGCCCGTGAGACGAACCGCTCTGGAAAGTCGATACCGGTCCGCTCGAGGCGGCCCGCGAGTTCGGCGCGTCGCTCCTCGAGCTCTGGGTGAGACGCCAACACATTGTCGATGCAACTCGGGGGCGCCCCGGTCTTCTTGAGGAAGAGGGTGGCCCTTTCGTCGGCGGCGCACAGACGCATGACGAAGTCCGGAGAATGGAGCAGGTCGCTCGAGATGAAGGCTATCGCCGCTGGGTTCTCCAGCACCGCGTTGGCACAGATCTCAGCATCGGAACGGTGGTCAGTGTGCTCGAGGGCGAGCCCTTCCTGCCTCACCGCCGCGAGCGCGATCTCCCGGTCTGCCCGAAGAGCGGGCTCCATCACCGCGATCAACATGCCGCACTTCTCTGCGACCCCCAGCATCGCGACCTTGTCATGGGCGACTTCATCCGGCAGGCGCATCTCGCACATCACGGTCGGCGTGGACTTGATTGCGGCTCGAACAAGCTCTTCGTCGTCACGCAGAGAGCTTGCGGCGTCGCTCAGGAGAAAGCCCGACTTCTCCACGAGCTCTGCCACGAGGGCCTTGTCTGCGCGAAAAGGCTCCGGAGCCGCCGCGAAGCACCAGGGGTTCTCCGCGATAGCCTTGCGAACGAAATCGCGGTCGCTCAGGAGCACCGGGTCCACATAGCGGATCGCTTCCGAGTGCGCCCGGATGGCCGCAAGTGCCAAATCCGGGTCGCGCTGGTGCTGTGGGCTGAAGTATGGGAGGAAAAGCAGGATCTGCGGCTCAGAACGGACGGCGGCGTAGATGAACGTCGGATTCTGCTGCAGCGCCGGGGCAAGGGTCAGAACCGCTTCCGGGTGACTTCGCAGGTCGGAGAGCGCCTTCCTCGCCTCAGCAGGGAGGCCTGGCGGTAGGCTCCAAAAGCCACCCGCCTCAGCCGCTGCCGCAGACTCGGCCGTCGCAACTCCGGGGACGGGCAGCTCGTGGCGCGAAGGAGCCGGTTCGAATACGTCTGCTGGAGCTTTGGCTGAGTCGCTCTCGAGATCCCGGGCCGGCGTCTTGTGATTTGAAACCGGTAAGGTCTTGGGTGAGGGTGAGGGTGTCTTCCAGACGCGCATGGCACTCCCTCCTTGGGTCCGCGATCTCCCAGAGAAGCCGCCAGGCATGGCTTCCATTGCCTCCTTGATCGCGGTGAGGGCGATCCTAGTGGGGGATGACATCGTGGACAAGCACGCGTCGGCCGCATCGCGCGGCGGCGTGGCTCGGTGACATGCAGGTCAGGCTTCTCGTGGGGCGAAGTCAGGCCTGCTCACCCTGCTGGTCATCAGGGTGTGCACTGGTCCTGGGTTTGGGTGGCGGTGTCGCTGATCGTCAGGTTGGCTATGACGGAGCTGGCGCTGGAGACGAGGACGGTCACGCTGGGCACCGCCACCTGAATCGAGGTCAGGTCCTGCTCTTGGGTTGAGGAGGAGGCGCCGACTCCAGGTCCGCAAGCGCCAGACAGAGCGCCCTCCGGGCTCGCTCGCAGGATCCACGCGGCCACGGAGGCTGGCGGGGAAGCCTGCGTCGTCCCGGCCAGGAGGAGCTCCTCGTTCGAGCCGATGGCCAATGCCTGAGCGCTGTCCCGGTAGGGACCAGCGTAGGTGCGCGACCACAGCACCGACCCGTCATCGGCTCCCCCGAGGGCCCAGAGGTGAACCAAGGGATCGGCGCCGCAGCACTCGGTGGTGCCCAGGGCGACGAATCCCCCACTGGGAAAGGCGCGTAGCGAGCGAAGGTACCGGTTCGAGCCCGACACGAAGGGGGCCAAGAAATAGGACTTCTGCCAGAGCAGGGCGCCGGTCGGCGCGAAGCTGAAGATCTCCCCTGCGAAGCCGGCGACGAGCACATTGCCGGTCGCTGTCTGGCGCAGCGCCTCCCCTGACACGTAGGTGGGCCCATAGGCTCGTTGCCAGGTGACCTGACCCTGAGCCGCGATGCGCAGCACCAGCATCCCGAGGCCCCCGGGCGCGAAGCTCGTGGTGTTGCCGTAGAGGTAGTGGTCGCCCTGGTCGGTCCGGACCAGGCGCGCGTCTTCCTCGTCGCCATCTCCACCGAACGTCAGCTGCCACTCGATGTCGCCGATAGCGCTCAGCTTGAGGACCCAGAGATCGAAGTGCGTTCCAGGGCACCCTGAGGGCCCGCACAGGCCGAAGCTCGCGGTCTGGCCGGCGACGAGCCAGCCGCCCTCAGGAGTGGGCAACACGCTGCTGCCCCGGTCCTCTCCCCCGCCGCCGATGGACCTCGCCCACTCCAGGTCACCGTTGGAGGCAAACTTGGCGACCAACAGCTCGTCGAGCCAGGGCAGGTTCATCCTCGCCGTGCCCACCGCGCAGTAGCCGCCATTCGCTGCCTGGGCCACCGAGGAGAAGCTCGCCTCTGCCGAATCAGGGCTGGCGAGCGACTTCTGCCACTGAATCGCACCCGCTGACGTCAGCTTGAGCAGCCAGGCTTTCGAGTAGGAGGTCCGGCCGGCGACGATCATCCCCTCGTCTGCGGTCGCCTCCACCGAGCGAGGCCCGTCGAGCACGTGCACCTGGTAGGTCCGGGCGAAGAGGCTGGCGCCTCCGCAGACGCCCCTCTCGCACGCCGCCGACCTACACGAGCGTGGGGCGCTCCACTCCAGACAGCCGTCGCCATCCTCGTCCGCGCAGATGCGATCGTCGTCCGTCCCGACGCACTCCACCCTCCCCTCGGGGCCACAGCCATCGAAGCAAGCCGGCCCCGCGTCCCCCCAGGCGGCATCCGCTGCGCTCCCGTCAGCGTGGCTCGAGGCATCGGCTCCGGCATCGCCCACGAGGGAGGCATCGACCTCGCCGAGGGCGACTCCGGCATCGGGTCCGCCTTCACCGCCAGACGCGTCGAAAAAGCCGGCTCCCGCGCTACCGTCCACTGGGGCAGCATCGCCTTCCCAGGTTGCGTCGAGGCACGCGAACGCCGCGTCCGATGACGCCGCATCCACGGATGGGCCGGCATCTCGCGGGCGGCGCACACACGCGCTGTCGACGCACTGGTATCGCGCGCTGCAGTCCAGATCGACAGCGCATTCCGGCGAGGGGCTGGTGGTGCAACTTAGGCCAACGCTGAGCACGAGGAGCCGTAGAAGCTGGGACCCCGTCGGTGTCTTCATCGCGAGCTCCCGCGAGGCCAGGGAAGCGGCCGAAGCAGAGAGGAGCCGATGGCCCCCGGGTGACCTCCACGGGGGCCCCTCGGCCAGGCGCTCTCGCTCGCCGTATCCTCATGATCATGAAAAAACCGCGAGGTCGCCAAGGCGACCTCGCGGCAAGTACAAGGCACGGCTTCCGACTACTCGACGTCTTGGACAGAGACCGCGGTCGCCAGCGCGCGAATGTGCACGTGCTTGTCGGCCGGGACCATGCCGTTGATGACCCGCTCGAGAACGGCCGGAGGCGAGTAGAACTCGACCTTGCTGGCATCGGACACTGCCGTGTTGCGGGCCTTCTCGAGGTCGGAGCCAATCGCGTCGTGGAGCCAGTTGGTGGCGGTGGCCTTCCTGGCCGCGTCGCTGCCCTGGGCGAGCTGGAAGATATTGCCTGCCGAGGAGCCGAGGGTCGCGGTGGAGCTCTTGGCGAGGCTCATCAGATTCTCGTTGATGGTGCCGCCCGGCCCCAGATCCTCGGCCTTGCCGCCGAAGGCGACGTAGAGCGTCCCGGTCGCCTCCTTGGCGAAGCCCTCCAGCACTTCAGGGCTGCTGACGCCGCGGGAGATGGCCTCGGCGACCATCATCTTCTGCAGGATGGGGGTGGCCACCTCGGAGAAGCCCTTCGCGTCGACGCCCATGCGCCCCTTCACGGTATCGACGAAGGACATGACCGTCGCCGCGCTGGCGAAGCCACCCGCCTTGTTGAAGCTGGCGTAGGTCTCGACGAAGTTCTTGACCAGGTCGGCGGTGCTCTGAGGCGTCCAGGCCATGCCCACGCCGGGGGCGAGCGGCTTGGGCCCGGTGTAGGTGCCGTTCGCCAGGGAGCCGTCGAAGCGCGCCTTCTCGTAGCCGTCGTACTCAGCCTTGGTGAAAGGCCGCACCTGGGCGGCGGTCAGCCCGTTCTGCTTCCAGAGCGGCTCGAAGTGCGTCTCGAACTCCGGCTTCCAGGCTTCGCCGTTGTGCGTCTCGGGGTAGGTCTTCTCCGTGAAGGACTTCCAAAGATCGGCTCCCTCCTGCTCCCCAAAGACCTCCTTGAACGAGGCCTCGTTGTGAGGAAGGTTGATCCCCACGTTGGTCACGTTGGTCTTGTGCTCGGCGCAGTAGGTCGCCCAGGAGTTCTCCGTCTTCAGGTAGCCCTCGTTCTTGATCCAGTCACGGTAGAACATGAGGGAGGAGTTGAGGTTGTAGGTGGCCAGGCGATCGTTCTTGTAGTCGTCAGGGAACTCGACCTGCCGGTTCTGGGCGCTGTCGACCAGCCGAAAATTCTTGTTCAGCTCGGCCTGGGGGACGCCGTCGAGGGAGACCTGGTAGGCGGTGCAGGGATAGCCGTTCTCCACGCCCCAGCTGCGCGAGTGATAGCTCTCCGGGGCATTGGACGTGACGCCGCCGCCCACGTAGGCGCCCATGTGCGTGATCCCCATCTCGGTCTTGAGCTTGGACCCGGCAAGGTCCTTGAGCGAGCCCGAGTGCCCCTCGGGGTGTATGTAGGCGATCAGGGCGTAGATCGGCTCGTTGGGCTGGAGCCCCATCTGCTTGCGCAGGTAGCCGTCCATCTGCGCTGAGCCTTCCGCGTTGTTATCCACCGGGATGAGGTGCATCCCCACCTTGCCCGGCTGCTCCGGCAGCTCGTAGTGGTAGTCGCGGACGTTGACCGCCTTGGTCGTTCCGTCACGCTGCGGGAAGAGGACGTCGGTCGTGCCCAGCTTGTTGGGGTCCAGGTTCTCGAACTTGCCGGACAGGAGCTCCGGCTTGAACTTCGCGCCGGTGAAGGTCGCCGGCCCTTCGTAGAAGATCGGCTTGATCTGGGAAGAGGCGGCCGGAGCTGGGCTGGGAGAGGGCGCCGGAGAGGCCAACAACGCCTTGAGAAGATCGGCGGCGCCGGGGTCGAACTGGTCCTTGTACTTGTTGAGGACCGTCGTGAGCTGCCTCTTCTCGTGCTCGGTGATGCCCCCGCTCTGGGCGCTCTCGACGAGCTTCTGAGCGTCCTCGCGAGTGAGCTTCGGTGTCTGCTCGGGACGGCCGTCCGGGCCGATGGTGGCGAGCTGCTTGGCGAGGGTGGTGAGGTTGGTGACGCTCGGCATGTGTGCCTCCGCGGCGAAGAGAAGAACAAAGGGCCAGCTATGCGACGAGTTTCAGAAAGTCCTCGCGCCCATGTTCGGCATGGACGCGGTGCGCTCATCGGGCTCACAGACGGCGCACATTATGCCACATGCGGAGTCGCGAGCCAGTACTTGCCGGGAAATCGTCCAACGATCTTCCGAGATCGGACTTCCGCGGGGGGAGCGGAGTGCCGGGGCGATCCAGTGCTGCCAGCCGGGGCGGCATCAGGTACTCTGCGCGGCCTTCGGCGGGCTCGCGGGCCCACTACCTTCGACGAAGGGAGCCGCGATGAGCGAGAGCGACGATCGGCTGGTCCGGGCGAGTGCGCCGGCGCTCGATGAGGTGTTGGGCAGGCGCTTCCCGGTGCTGGACGACGGCTTCGTGCGCGCCGTCGACTACATGGGTGCGGACGAGTCCATCGTCCAGGCGGCGCGGGTCTCCTACGGCCGGGGAACCAAGCAGGTGAGCGAGGACCGCTCCCTCATCCGCTACCTGCTGCGCAACGCGCACACCAGTCCCCTGGAGATGTGCGAGCTCAAGCTGCACGTGCGCGTTCCCATGGACTGCTGGCGCCAGTGGATCCGCCACCGCACGGCGAGCGTGAACGAGTATTCGACCCGCTACTCCCTGGCGATCACCTCCGCGCAGAAGACCGCCCCCGACCAGTGGCGCAGCCAGTCCAAGGACAACAAGCAGGGCAGCGGCGCGCCGCTCGCGGGCGAGATCGGCGAGGAGCTCTCCCGTGAGGAGGCGGAGCTCATCGAGTGGTCCCAGCAGGTCTACGAGCACCGCATCGCCGAGGGCGTCGCCCGCGAGCAGGCCCGCAAGGATCTGCCGCTGTCGACCTACACCGAGGCCTATTGGAAGATCGACCTGCACAACCTGCTGCGCTTCCTGGAGCTGCGGATGAGCTCCCACGCGCAGCTGGAGATCCGCTCCTACGCCACGCTCATCGGCGAGGAGCTGGTCAAGCGGTGGGTGCCGCTGGTCTGGGAGGCCTTCGTCGACTACCGCCTGCAGGCCTTCGCGCTCTCTCGCGCGGAGATCGCGGTGGTCCACGCCCTGAGCCGCTCTCCCGAGGAGGGCCGCCGCGCTGCCGCGGAGCAGGGCTTCCTCGAGCCCGACGGCACCCGCCCCAGGAAGCGCCGCGAGCTCGACGAGCTGGAGGCCAAGCTCGCGCGCCTGGGGATCGCCGCGCCCTGGTGAGGTTGCTTCCTCCTGGGAGCGGAAAGGCAATCCCCCCGCTCCAGGAGAGGAGCGAGGGGATTGGATGCTTCGGCCGACGTGTGGGCCGTGCTAGAGGTCGCCGCGCGGAGTGATGTCGGCAGCGTTGATCTCGAAGTTCTTGAAGGCCTTGCCGTCCTTGTTCACCCAGAGGGTCTGGCCGTCCCTGGTCTGCAGGCGCATGTAGAAGGCGAGGTCCTGGCCGTTGTTGAGCCCGCGCAGGGAGTTGGTGTCGACGCAGGCCCCCAGATACTTCTTCTCGGGCACCGAGTAGCTGCCGCCGCCACGGCTATAGGAGGTGTAGCCCGGCGCGGTGGCGACGCTCATCGGGACCTCGGAGAAGGCCGACGGGTCGTTGGAGCCCTTGGGGCCGATGACCATCGTGGCGCTCGCGATGTCGTTCTCCACGAAGCTCTTCTCCATCAAGTTGCAGTTCACCAGCACGTTGATGGCGTCGCGGTTGTCGCTGAACTCGCGGCCGATGCAGACGTTGCCGGCGCCACGGCCCGGGACGCTGAAGTCGCCCTTCCAGTTGGGCGCGTAGGTGTAGAGGGTCTGGTCCTTGGTGCGGTCGTAGACCACCACCGGCTTCGGGGTCGTGCCGGGGTTCGGGTCGATGGTGTCCGGCGGCTCAGGGGTGACCGGCAGGGTGGCGCGCCCCACCAC
>JACRCT010000661.1 GCA_016218885.1 Deltaproteobacteria bacterium
AAGTCCGGGCGGCCGCTCCTGGTGTTCCCGGAAGGCACCCGGTCGCACTCCGGAGAGCTGGCTGCATTCCGGCGCGGCGCGGCGCGGATGGCGCTGGCGGCCGGCGTGCCCATCGTGCCTGTGCGGATGCTGGGGACCTACGAGGTGTACGGCACCCACCGGCGACTGCCGCGCTTCCTGCCGCAGCGCAACCTGCAGCGCGTCAGGCTGCAGGTGGTCATCGGGAAGCCTCTCCTGACGACGCCGGACGCGAAGGGCGAGCAGATGGTCGCGGAGCTCGAGCTGACCGAGCGGATGCGCAAGGCGGTGACCGAGCTGGGTGCCTGAGGAGCTTGGGGCCAGGTTCCGAATTCCGAAAACTCGTTTCGTCGGAGCGAACCGGCCAGGCCCCCTCAGCAGGGACGGGCACCTGCCCCCGCTTCCCTCACCGGACTGGCGCCGGCCCGAAGTGCTGCCGGCACCAGTCGGTCACCACTGCCCGGGGAGGGACGCCGAGCCCCGCTCTGACAGGTCGAGGTCTGGGCGGGTTGGCTCCCGATGAATTGAGTTTTCGGAATTCGGAACCTGGCCCCTTCAGGCATCCGACGGAGGCAGGAGTGGGAAGCAAGGGAAGACCGTACCGCACCGTGAGAGTCGAGGGCTGGGAGGTGCTCATCGGCCGCAGCAGCCAGGACAACGACTACCTCTCCCTGCACCTCGCCGAGCCCGGCGACCTCTGGCTGCACGTCGCCGGCGGAACGCCCGGAAGCCACGTCGTGGTGCGCAACCCCGACGGCCTCGAGGTGCCGCGCTCCGTGCTCGAGCGCGCCGCCGCCTTCGCCGGCTGGTACTCCAAGGCCCGTGGTGCTCCTCGGGTCGAGGTGCACTACTGCCACGCCCGCGACGTCTCCAAGCCCCGCGGCGCGCCCGCGGGCCTGGTCGAGCTTCGGAAATGGAAGAGCCTGAAGGTGGCCCCGGCGCCGGCCGACGAGCCCGAGGACGAGTAGTCGAGCCTCCCCTACGTCCCCCCTGTCTCCCAGCAAACCCTTGACCTGGACGCGGCGATTGGAAATAAAGCGCCCGCGTCGCTGTTGAACTCGCCTCACCGAGGGAGGGTGTGCCTGCCTTCTGGCCTCGGTCGAGGCTTTCGCGGAGTGACAGCTATGGCCGAATCGACAACCGGGCCCATGGTCGAGGCCCGCTCGCTTTGCAAGGACTACGGACCGACGCGGGCGCTGTCCGACCTGTCCTTCACCATCTCCCGCGGCGAGGTGGTGGGCTTTCTGGGGCCCAACGGCGCCGGCAAGACCACCACCATGAAGATCCTCACTGGCTTTTTGCGCCCCACCCGCGGCAAGGCCCTGGTGGGCGGGGTGGACGTCGCCGAGGACTCGCTCACCACGCGGCGCCGCATCGGCTACCTGCCCGAGAGCGCGCCGCTGTACGGCGACATGATGGTCCTCGACTTCCTGCGCTACGTGGCCGAGCTGCGGGCGGTGCCCCACGCAGTGCGCGACGAGCGCCTGCGCAACATCGCCAAGCGCTGCGGCCTGCTCGAGGTGCTGGGCAAGGACATCGGGCAGCTCTCCAAGGGCTTTCGCCAGCGCGTGGGCCTCGCCCAGGCCCTGGTGCACGACCCCGACCTGGTCATCCTCGACGAGCCGACCTCCGGCCTCGACCCCAACCAGATCGTGGAGATCCGCGACCTGATCAAGGAGATCGGCAAGGAGAAGACGGTCCTGCTCTCCACCCATATCCTCCCCGAGGTCCATGCCACCTGCCGGCGGGTGATCATCATCTCCGACGGCAAGCTGGTCGCGGACGACACCCCCGAGGCGCTCGCCGAGCGCGAAGCGGGGGGCCTTCTGCGCGTGGTCCTCAAGGGCAAGGGCGACGGTGCGGCTCCGGAGCTGGAGAAGGTGCGCGGCATCCTGGCGGCGGTTCCGGGAATCCGCGCCGTGGAGTCCGGCGAGTCTGAGGGAGGCAAGACCCTGGGCTTCCGCGTGCGGCCGGCCGGCAACGAAGACCCGCGCGAGGCGCTCTTCGCCGCCTCCGTGGCCCACGACCTGGTGCTGCTCGAGATGCACCGCGAGGCGGTCTCTCTGGAAGAGACCTTCCGCCGCCTGACCCGCGGAGACGGAGGCGCCCATGCATAACGTCATCCCCATCGCCCGCCGCGAGCTGCGCAGCTACTTCGACTCCCCCATCGCCTACATCGTGATGGTCGCCTTCCTGCTGGTGGCCGGCTGGATGTTCTTCAGCGTGCTGTTCCTGATGGGCCGCGCCGACCTGCGCGGCTTCTTCGCCCCCTCCCCGTTCTCGCCGGCGATGTTGCTGGTCATCCTCTCCCCGGCGGTGACGATGCGGCTGCTCGCCGAGGAGCGCAAAGCGGGCACGCTGGAGTTGCTTACCACCATGCCCCTGCGCGACCTGGAGGTGGTGCTGGGCAAGTTCCTGGCCGCCCTGGGGCTCATCGCCGCCGCGCTGGCCCTGACCCTCGCCTATGCCTTCAGCGTGTCGCTGCTGGGGCCGCTGGACTGGGGTCCGGTGCTCACCGGCTACCTGGGCATGCTGCTCTTCGCCGGGGCGATGCTCGCCATCGGGCTGTTGTGCTCGACCCTCACCGACAACCAGATCGTGGCTTTCATCGCCAGCTTCATCGTCTGCGCCGCGCTCTACTTCGTCTACTGGCTGCAGTTCTTCCTGCCCCAGGGAGTGGCCCCCATCGTCGAGTTCCTCTCCACGTCCTCGCACCTGGAGAACCTGGCGCGCGGGGTGATCGACACCCGGGACGTCCTCTACTTCCTGTCGCTCATCGGCGGCGCGCTCCTGCTCTCGGTGCGCGGCCTGGCCCGGCTGCACGCCTAGGCCTCAAGGGGAATCGCCATGAAGAAAGGTCTGGAAACCACGACGCTGGCGGCCGCGGTCCTGGGCAGCCTGGTCCTGATCAACATCATCGGGCTCGGCCTCTTCGGCCGGCTCGACCTCACCTGCGGCAAGGAGTTCACGCTCAGCTCGGCCACCCGCGCCACGCTCAAGGACCTGAGCGACCCGGTGACGGTGCGGGCCTACTTCAGCAAGGACCTGCCCCCGCCCCACGCCAGCACCGCGCGCTACGTCAAGGACCTGCTCGAGGAGTACTACGCCTCCTCGGGCGGCAACCTGCGCTACGAGTTCATCGACCCCACCAGCGAGGAGACCGACTCCGACAAGGAGAAGAAGAAGGAGGTCAAGTCGGACATCTTCGGCCGCGCGGTGCGCGAGGAGACCAGCGTGGAGCGCGAGCTTCGCCTGCTGGGCATCCCCCCGGTGCAGGTGCGGGTGAACGAGGGCGACAAGCTCGAGGTCAAACGCGCCTACATGGGCATCTCGGTCCAGCTCTCCGACAAGAAAGAGGTCATCCCCGTGGTCAGCGACACCGCGGGCCTCGAGTACGACCTCACCACCGCGCTGCGCAAGGTGGCGCGCGCCAAGGCGCCCAAGGTGGCGCTGCTCGCCGGCCACGACGGGCCGGACCCCGCCAAGGAGATGAGCCGCCTGCAGGGGCTGCTCGGCCAGCTCTACGAGGTGACCAGCCTCGATCTGACTCAGAAGGCAGAGATCCCCGACGACGTGGTGGCGCTCCTGGTGGTGGGCCCCAAGACGCCCCTGAGCGACGCCGAGCAGCGGGCGGTGGACAAGTTCGTGATGTCCGGGCGCTCCGTGGCCTTCCTGCTGGGCGCGGTGGCGCCGGACCTGCAGACGCTCAACGCCAACCCCGCCGAGCACGGCCTGACCGCGATGCTGTCCGCCTACGGCGTGACCCTCTCCCCGGGGCTGGTGATCGACCCCGAGTGCGCCAGCATCAACGTGCAGCAGCAGCGCGGGTTCATGCGCGTCTCCCAGCCGGTGCGCTTCCCCTTCGTCCCGGTCCCCAAGACCCTCGACGGCAAGCACCCGCTCACCCGCGGGCTGGCCGAGGTGGCGTTCCCCTTCATGAGCCCGCTGGAGCTGAGCGGGACCTCGGGCGAGGGGGCGCAGACGGAGATCCTGGTCAAGTCGTCGAAGGAGAGCTTCGTGCAGCAGCCGCCCTTCAACCTCGACCCCTTCCAGAGCTGGACGCGCGACTCGGTCCAGGGCACGCCGGGAGAGCAGGCGATGGTGGCCACCCTCTCGGGAACCTTGAAGAGCGCCTTCCCGGGCGGCGAGGGGCCGGCGCAGGCGAGCAACGCGCGGGTGCTGGTCGCCGGCGGCTACATGTTCGTGCTCGACCAGTTCCTGTCGCCCGGCAACCAGGCCCTGGCGCTCAACCTCTTCGACTGGCTGGTGCAGGACGACGCCCTGCTGGCGGTGCGCACCCGCGGCCTGAACGCCGCGCCGCTGGACGACAAGATCTCGGACACGGCGCGCAACTCGCTCAAGTACGCCAACATCCTGGGGCTGCCGGTGCTCCTGATGGGCTTCGGCCTCGTGCGCTGGCGCATGCGCGAGGCGCGTCGTGCCAAGGCGTCCCTCTAGTCCCTTCATCGGGAGATCTTGCGCAGAATGGCAATGACTTCAGGCCCCAGGCCTGCGGCCTCCTCATGAACGCAACGACAAGCCGGTAACGGTGGGGGCTCGCCAGCCCCGCATCTCGGAGCCTTTCCATGAAGAAGAGCACCCTGATCGCCCTGTTGGTCTTCGCCGGCCTGCTGGCCGGCGCCGTGGTCACGCTGCGCCAGAAGCCCGAGCGCAACATCACCCGCATCTCCTTCGCCGCGGTGGACAAGTCGAAGATCGACCGGCTGGAGATCACCGGCAAGAATCCCATCGTGGCCGAGAAGAAGGGCGAGCGGTGGGTGCTGGGGGACGGCAAGGACGCGGAGGAGACCGCGGTGCAGGGCGCGCTCGACGCCATCGTCAAGGTCGAGTCGAGCGAGCTGATCACCCGCAACACCGAGCGCTTTGCCGAGCTCGAGGTGGACGACGCCAATGGCTCGCGGGTCGCCGCGACCTCGGCGGGTAAGACCGTCGCCGACTTCGTGGTGGGCAAGGCCGGCGCTGGAGGAGTCTACGTCCGCCATGGCGACGCGGTGTATGCGGTCAAGGGCGTGTCCTCCTACGTCTTCTCCAAGGCCTCGGCGCAGTGGCACCGGCTCAAGCTCTTCGCCGACAAGCTCGAGGAGGTCTCGCGGGTCGAGATCGCGCTCGCGGGTGAAGCCCCCTGGGCTCTGGTGAAGAGCAGCGACGCCTGGCAGCTGGCCGAAGGGCTCCCCGTCCCCGCGGGGTTCCGCTTCGACGCCAACGCGGCGCGCGGGCTCGTCTCCTCGCTCATCTCGGCATCGGCCAAGGACATCCTGGCCACCGACCCTGGCGCAGAAGCGACCAAGCTCGACGGCAAGGAGGACGTGCTCGCGTTCGTGGCCAAGGACGGTGCCCGGCGCGAGCTGCACCTGGGCGGAGCCACCTCCGACGGGGCGATCTACGCCAAGGTCGGCGGCCGCGACGACCTGTACGCGTTGCAGGAGTACACCGCCAAAGGGCTGCGCAAGCGGATGCTGGACCTGCGCGACCTGACGCTGATGAAGCTCGAGAAGGAGAAGGCCACCAAGGTGGAGATCGTCGATGGCAAGACGCGCCTGGTCCTCGAGAAGCAGGGCGCCGACTGGAAGGTCGCTTCGTCCTCCGAGGCCATTCCCGGCGACTTCCAGCTGGACGGGGCGATGGTCGACCGCCGGCTGACGACGCTCTCCACGACGCGCGCCCAGAAGCTGGCGGGCGAGACCGCCCCGTCGACGACGGGGCTGGGCAAGCCCGCAGCGCGGATCACCGTCACCCTGGAGGGCGGCGCTACGGCGGAGCTGGCGTTCGGAGCCTCGCAGAAGGAGGACACCCAGGAGGTCTACTTCGCGCGCGGTAACGCCGACGGCGCGGTCTACCTGGTGTCCAAGTGGCAGCGCGAGCAGATCCTCGGCGGCCTCTCGACCTTCCAGAAACGGCCCGAGCCGGCCCCGGGCCAGGGTTTCGACCCCGCGGCCC
>JACRCT010000662.1 GCA_016218885.1 Deltaproteobacteria bacterium
CAGCTCCGCGGCGCCGATGGCGGCGACCAGCTCGGGGCTGGACGGGACGACGATCAGCTCGGGATAGGCCTGCTGCAGCCAGCGCAGGACCTCCTTGTTCTGGGCCACCCCGCCCACGACCGCGGTCTGGCCGTCGAGCGGCTGGCCGCGCAGCAACGTTCCCAGCAAGGTGCGGGTCATCCCCCGACACAGGCCGGACCACATCGCCGGGCGGCTGTAGCCCTCCTGCTGGCGATGGATGAGGTCGCTCTTGGCGAAGACCGAGCAGCGCGAGGCGATGGTGGGCGGCTCGGCCACGTTCTCGAAGCTGGCCGCGTCCTCGTAGGCGATGCCCAGGCGCACGGCCTGCTCGTCGAGGAAGGAGCCAGTGCCGGCCGCGCACATCGAGTTGGTGGCGTGGCTCTGGAAATGCCCCTGGGCGTCGAGCTGCACCAGGGTCGAGGAGGCTCCCCCGATGTCGATGATGATGCGCGTCTTGGGCAGCAGCCGGCGCACGACGGCGATCTGGCAGCGGGTCATGTCCAGCAGCGGGATCCCCAGGCGCTCGGCGAAGAGCGCGGCCACCGAGCCGGTGAGCCCGACCCGGTCCTCAGGGGTGACCTTCAGCGCCTCGAAGGCCTGGGCCAGCACCTTGGAGAGATCCCCCTTGTGCCGGCGATAGAAGGAGGCGACGACCTGGCCGTCGCGCTGGAGGCGAACTCCCTTGAGGGAGATCGCGCCGATGTCGATGCCTACGCGTGCGTCGTTCTGGCTCATGGCGGGCTCTTCGATACTGCGATGTGGCCCGCAAGACAATTGCCGCGGCAGCCCCCGGGTGGAGGTCCCCGGCGCCACTCCTCATGCCCTGCGGCTAAAGGACGGTCAGTTGCCGGGAGGGGGCGCCTTGATCGAGAAGTTGAGACATCCCTGGAGCCCCCAGGCCAGCACCGCCACCGTCGACATGACCGCGCGCCTCAATCAAGCCTCCGTCGTAGCCCCCGCGGAAAAGTGAATAGCAGACTCACTCGCCCAGGACACTCAGCC
Source organism: Deltaproteobacteria bacterium (assembly GCA_016218885.1). GTDB lineage: Bacteria > Myxococcota > Myxococcia > Myxococcales > UBA5297 > JACRCT01. The sequence goes on from JACRCT010000662.1 coordinate 1,024, forward strand.
CGACCTGGCCTCGAGCCAAGGACGCATGGCCTCCCGAGCCCTGCTCGTTAGCTTTGCCCGCGCTCCAGCCGGCGCAGCCGTTCCTCAAGCTCGCGGACGCGCTTCTCGGCCTCGGCCCGCGCCTCGGCTTCCCGGGCTCGCGCCTCGGCTTCCCGAGCTCGCGCCGCTTCGGCTTCACGGGCTCGATTCGCCTCAGCAGCAACCTGCGCCCGCTCGGCTTCGAGCCTGGTGGGGATCATGCGCTGCCCCTCCTCGTCCTCCGAGAGGCGCAACCGCACCACGTATCCCTCCCGGCGGGCCCACAGCCAGCACCCAATCTGCTCGCTATAGGCGGGTCCGGGCCCAGCGTAAACGGCAGCGAGCGCTCCGTCCGCGCCGCGACGGAAGACGGAGAGAGGCACCCGCACCTGGTTCCTCACCAGCCCCAGCACTGCGTCCGGGTCGAACAGCACGAGCTCCGTACAGCCGAGCAACGCGTACTTGGCGGGTCCATCTTCGTAGTCCTTGGACCAATCGTCGGACACGACCTCGACCGCCCACCGCGGCGGGCGATGGCCCGGCCTCCAGGTCTGCCAGCTCCTGGGCATCGGGGGCGGCGGCGGATCGTCGAGCAGGTAGACGTCGGGTGAGACCTTCACCTGTGGCTGCCCCGACATCCAGGAGAAGTAGTTGTCGGCGCCGATGTAGACGCGAGCCCAGCGATGCATGCAGGCGAGCTGGTCCAACGTGGCGCGCAGCTCGTAGATGATCGCCCCTTGCTCGCAGCCCTCGGCAACGTGGTCCGCGTCGTCGACATACCACTGCGACCAGTCCACCTCCGCTCCCGCCTGCTCGGGAGGCAGGTGGCGTAGGACAGGCGCGAACGGTGGCCTCTTGTAGGGAGAACCTGGTTGGGACTTGGGACCAGCTTGCTTGGGGTCGGTCATGACCCCAGAAGGGATAACACTCGACGACGACGCTGCTCTGGGCCCCTACCGCTCCCAACGTGCCCCGATCGATGGCTCAGCCCGCTCTCACCGGCGCGCCTCTTCTCCGGAGATCAGCTGCCTCCAGATCCACAGGCGCGACGCGGTCTCCCCCCCGAACCTCGCCTCGAGGCCAGCGTGCAGGCCGGCCAGATCGCCCGCCTCGAGCCAGATCGCCACGGCCTCATAGAAGGCGCCCAGGTCAGGGGCGGCCTCGAAGAAGGCGTGTCGACCCTCGCCGCGGTGCGACAGCCAGACGGGTCCCTCCAGCTCGTCGCTGCGCAGGGCGACCGGGTCGCCGCCATCCTCGGCAAAGACGACGTACCGCTCGTCCCACTCACGCATCCGCCGACCATTGAAGCCGTGCCAGCGAAACCCCACCTGGAGTTCGATGAGCTCCTGCGGCGCCCAAAGGGTCAGCGCGTGCGAGCCCAGATCGATGGCGACGTTCTCCACCGGCGCGAGGTGCGCGTAGGCCCGCCCCAGCGGGGCCGGCAGCGGCAGCTCGGCGTCCTGGAGCCTTCGAACCCGCCCGTCGGCGGCGCGCACCTCGAAAACGCCCTTGAGGCACCCGCCTCGAGCAGCAAGGAACGGCTTCAGGCGCACCCGTCCCCCGGCCTGCGCCTGAAGCGCACGCGCGAGGCGATTCAGAGCCACGGCGAGGGGTTCCACCCAAATTCCTCATGGCAGCGGATGTGCGCGACTCTCGAACGACGGGACCCGCCTTCCCCGCCCCTGTGGCGGCAAGCTACCTTCCCAGAAACCTTCGCGCCCGACGCTCGATGCCCGCCGCGTCCAGGTCGTACTTCTGGTAGAGCGCTTCGGGCGTGCCCGACTCACCGAAGCCGTCGAGGCCGAGCCGGTGCAGCCGGGCGCCGACGCCCGCCTCTGCGAGCGCTTCGGCCACGCACGAGCCGAGCCCGCCGACGATCATGTGGTCCTCGGCAGCCAGGATTCCGCCCTTGCACTCGCGGCCGGCCTTGACCACGGCCTCGGCATCGAAGGGCCGCAGGGTGTGGACGTTGACCACCCGCACGCCTATCCCGGCTGCCTTGAGCGAGTCCGCGGCCTTCACCGCTCCCTGGAGCGTGCCGCCGGAGGCGAAGATGGCGAGGTCAGCGCCCTCGCGAACGGTGTCGGCCTTGCCGAACAAGAAGCGGTAGTCGTCGGCATGGACGCGATCCAGCTTCTGCCGGGTGGTGCGCAGGAACGCCGGCCCCTGGTGCTTGACCAGAAACTCCACCATCTGCGCGCACTCGAGGTCGTCGCCGGGCTGCAAGACGGCCATGTTGGGCAGGACTCGCATCAGCGCGATGTCCTCGAGCCCCTGCTGCGACAGCCCGTCCTCGCCGATGCCGATGCCGGCGTGGCTGCCGACGATGCGAACGTTGGCCTGGCTGTAGGCCACCGAGACGCGGATCTGGTCGTAGCGGCCGGTGACGAAGCAGGCGAAGGAGCAGATGAAGGGCACCTTGCCGCTCAGGGCCATGCCGGCGGCGACGCCGATCATGTTGGCTTCCTGGATGCCCATCTCGAAGAAGCGCTGAGGGTGCTTCTTGGCGAAGAGGTCGGACTTGGTGGACTTGGAGAGATCGGCGTCGAGCACCACGATCTCGGGGTGCTTCTCGCCGAGGGCGGCCAGGGTCTCTCCGAAGACTTCACGGGTGGCTTTGGAGGGCATCTTGGGAATCCTTTTCCCGGGGAGGGGCGGCGCGGGCGTCCCGCCGCGACTGGGATCGATCACTGGTTTGAGGTCGGAGGTGCGGGAGGACGCCCGCACCTCCCCAAGGTCAATCAGGCACCGCGGATCTCGGCCAGAGCCTTGGCGGCCTGCTCCTTGGTCGGCGTGGCGCCGTGCCACTCGGCCCGGTCCTCCATGAAGGAGACGCCCTTGCCCTTGACGGTATTGGCGATGATGAAGGTCGGCTTGCCCTTCGTCCTGAGGGCTTCGGCGTAGGCGTCGAGGATCTGCGCGAAGTCGTGGCCGTCGATGGTGATGACGTGCCAGTTGAAGGCGCGCCACTTGTCGGCCACGGGCTCCTCGGGCATCACGTCCTTGATGTGCCCGTCGATCTGGCCCTTGTTGTAGTCGAGGATGCAGACGAGGTTGTCGAGGTTGTACTTGGCGCAGGACAGCGCCGCCTCCCAGATCTGGCCCTCCTGCATCTCGCCGTCGCCGATGATGCACCACACGCGGTAGCGCTCGCCGTCGAGCTTGCTGGCCATGGCCATGCCCTGGGCGACCGAGAGCCCCTGGCCGAGCGAGCCGGTGCAGGCCTCGATGCCGGGGAGCGCGGAGTTGACGGGGTGGCCCTGCAGCCGCGAGCCGAGCACGCGCAGGCTCGAGAGCTCGCTCTTGGGGAAGTAGCCGGCGCCGGCCATCGCCGCGTACTGGGCGGGGACCGCGTGGCCCTTGGAGAGCACGAAGCGGTCGCGCTCCGGCCAGCTCGGGTTGTGGGGGTCGTGGCGCAGCTGGTGGAAGTAGAGCGCGGTCACCAGATCGATCACGGACAGGCTGCCACCCGGGTGACCGCTCCCGGCCTTCTGAAGCATCTCGATGATGTCGGCACGGAAGCCCTTGGCCAGCTCCTTGAGCCGGGCCACGGTCTGCTCGCGCGTCTCGTTCGTCACGGCGGCGGTCATGGTCTCTCCTGAACAGAAAGGTGCAGAGAGACTTATCCCAAGGCCTCTGGGCGAACAAGGAACCGCCGCGCCACGACCGTGCCCCGCCGCGCGAGTGGGGTCATCGGATCGGCCGCCCGCTCCCATGACCCTCGAACAGCTGCTGCTGGAGGGTCGGCGGCTCCTCGTAGCTGGCCGGGGCATTGGGATGCACGGCGAGCGCTACCACCGTCAGGCCGCAGGCGAAGCTATTGAAGGCCCCCAGTGGATCTGGATAGGCGAGCACCAGGGGAGCGACTGCCAACCATGCGCCCGCCAGGAAGCTCAACCAGCGGAGGGCATCCACCTTGAGAGCGAGAAGCTCCACGAAGATGAGGCCCAGGCCGATCAGGTATTGAGGCGCCGCGGCCCGCATCAGTGAGGGCACCTCCACCCCGGTCAGGAAGAGCCAGACCCCCAGCAGCATCGACGCGATCCGAGCCATGTTTGCCCTCCGCCGCTGGCATGCGCACGAAGGCTCGGCAGAGCAAGCTTGTCCAGTGGCTTGCCGGCTCAGAAAGAGCGAGCTAGTGTCGGTGTTCCACGAGGGTTTCCCGCCTTCACGGCGACAGCCAAGCCCAGGAAAACATGAGCGTTTTCAAGAAGGCCGTCACCGGCTTCAACCACAACATCAAGCACAAGGGAAAGCTCTACCACATCCAGACGGAGGATTCGGGCGTCAACAACCCGCACCTCATCACCCACCTGTTCGTGGGCGGCAACATCCTGGCGTCGAAGAAGACCTCCTACGCGGACATCGTCAACGCCGAGAACCTGGCGCAGGTCGTGCGCGAGCTGATGGAGGAGCAGCACAAGGAGATGCTGCACAACCTGCTGCGCGGCGTGTACGACGAGGCGGAGATGGGCCGCTCGTATGCGCCCGGTCAGCTCGCCCCCGAGTCGAAGCAGCCAGTCCCCATCCCGCTCACCCAGGTCGCCCAGCCGGCGGCACCAGCGCCTCTTCCCCCCGAGGTCATCGCCGCGCGTCAGCTCAGCAACGTGAGGCCGATGGAGGGAGGAGAGACGCTCTTCGGCGAGGACCTGATCAGTGAGAAGAGCCTCGACGAAGTGATCCTGGCCTATCTGGCCGGCGAGGGCGACCCCAAGTAGGCGAAGGCCGCCACCTCGATATCGAGGCGACGGCCTGCCCTACCCCCATTCCCCGCCTTGGAA
>JACRCT010000671.1 GCA_016218885.1 Deltaproteobacteria bacterium
CACCACCCGCGAGAACGCGGCCAAGATGTTCTCCCGGGCCCGCGACTTCGCTCGCGCGGCGCGGATGATGGTGTCCTGCCGCAACTGGAAGGCGGCCGCCGGCTACTTCGAGCAGGCCGGAGACTTCGCCTCCGCCGCCAAGAGCTACCAGTCCGCCGGCGAGACCGCCAAGGCCGCCGCCGCCTTCGATCGCGGGGGCCAGGTGGATCTGGCGATGCGCCTGTACGAGTCCTGCGGCGCCCGCGACGCGATGGCCGACTGCTTGGTGCGCCACGGTCGGGCGCTGGAGGGAGCCGACCTCTACCGCGCGCTGGGCAACGTCCGTGGCGAGGTCGAGGCGCTGCGCCAGATCAACCCCGACGACCCCAGCAAGCCCACCGCCGCGCTCCGTCTCGCCGTCATCTACGAGACCTTCAACCGCCTCCCCGAAGCCACCCAGCTGCTCGTCGAGACGCTGCGCGTATCCCCGCTGGCGCGCAACGACGCGGCGCTGGTGCAGCAGCTCGCCGTGCTCTTCGAGAAGCAGGGCCAGACCGAGCAGGCCCAGAAGGCCCGGGCCCACCTGGCGAGCCTGAGCGCCCCCGCCCCCATTCTCGAATCCATCCCCGTCGTCGCGGCCGACGACTACCCGCCCCGCACCGAGTATGAGGCGCTCAAGGCCATCCCCATCTTCGCCGAGCTCGCCTTGGAGGACATGAAGGACCTCTACCGCATCGGCGAGCAGAAGCGCTTCGCCGAAGGCGAGGTCCTGGTCGAGGCCGACGTGGAGGCCCCGGGGCTCACCGTCCTCGCCGAGGGAGCAGCCGACGTCCTCGCCGGCGACCGCAAGCTCAACACCCTCAAGCCGGGCGACTACCTCGGCGAGATCTCGCTCATCCAGGGCGGCCGCACCTCGGCCCGAGTCGTGGCCCGCTCCCCGATCCGCGCGCTCACCATCTCCCGCGAGCGCTTCGAACACTATCTCTATGCCCACGAGGCCGCCGCGACGCGCATCTGGAAGCTCTTCGCGGTCAACCTCGCCGAGCGCGTGCGCGCTCTGAGCAGCCGTAAGTAAGTCATGAGTCATGAGTCATGAGTCATGAGTCCTAAGTTCGGTTTCGCCGACTCCAGAGGAAGCGACCATGAACAACATCGACAAGGCCCGTGAGCTCAAGGACAAGGGCGCCCACCTGCTCGAGAAGGGCAAGACCGACGCCGCCCTCAAGGAGTTCCAGAAGGCGGTGGAGCTGACCCCGGACGACATCGCGGCACGCAAGAAGGTCGCCGAGCTACTGGTCAAGCTGGGCCGCAAGGACGCGGCGGTCGCCGAGTATCAGCACCTCGCCGGCCGCTATGCCACCGACGGGCAGCTCGCACAGGCCATCGCGGTCTCCAAGCTCATCCTCCAGCTCGACCCCAGTCACACCCAGACGCAGGAGACCCTGGCTCGCCTGTACTCTCGCAAGACCGGCGGCAGCTCCTGGCTCGAGAAGATCCCCCCGAGCATGGCCGGCGCGCTCAACCTCAAGCACGTCACGGCGCCACAGGCGCAGCCTGCTCCTTTGGTTTCGGCCGCTCAAGTGGCGGTGGAGCCCTCGTCGCTGGAGCTGGAGATCGACACCTCCGAGCTGCCGAGGGCGCCGCTCTTCTCGGAGCTGCCGCGCGAGATCTTCCTGGCGTTGCTCAACGAGGTGGCCATGCGCTCCGTCGCGCCTGGCGCGACCATCGTCCGCGAGGGCGAGCCCGGCCACTCGATGTACGTCTTGGCGCAGGGGAACGTGCAGGTGGTGCGCAGCCTGGGACGCGACCAGAAGATCGTCGCCGAGATGGGCGAGGGCACCTTCTTCGGCGAGATCGGCCTGCTCTCCGACGTGCCCCGCCTGGCGAGCGTCGTCGCCGCCAACGAGTGCGTGGTCCTCGAGGTCACTCGCGAGATGCTGGGCAACTTGACCGCGCGCCACCCGGCCCTCGAGCCGGTGCTGCAGCACTTCTACCGCGACCGGCTGCTGGCCAACCTTCTGCGCTCCAACCCCCTCTTCACCGGCTTCGACGACGAGGCGCGCCGCGCCCTGGTTGACCGCTTTGCCCTCAAGAAGGTCGGGCAGGGGGCCGCACTGGTCAAGGAGGGAGAGCCGGGAAATGCGCTCTTCGTGCTCCTGCGCGGGCGCTGCGACGTCTTCCACTCTGATGCCCAGGGCGCCGAGCACGCCTATCCCTCCATGTCCGAGGGCGCGATCTTCGGCGAGATCGCGCTCCTGCGAGAGGGACTGGCATCGGCCACCGTTCGCGCCGCGGAGGGCTGCCTGCTCCTCGCCCTCGATCGCGCTGCCTTCCGCGACTACGTGCTCGCCAACGAGCAGGCCCGCAAGGCCCTGGAGAAGCTTCGCGACGAGCGCCTCCAGCGTACCGTCGAGATGCTCGTCAAGCTCGGGCCTGAGTACGCTGCCTGGGTGTGATTGCGCGTGTGCACTATGAATCATGTGCGGAGTCTTTCGCCCACGACAGAACCAGCGCAATCCCGCGGCTTTAGGTCTTCCAAGCGTTTTCAAGACCGGAAGCAAGCCCACCGAGAACAGCTCCAGGCCAGGGGGCAAGGACCAGCACCGATGCAGCGATCGACGAGGCTTTCGCCAGCGGTGCCTCTCGCCGCCTCGCTTCTAGTAGCGATGCTCACTTCCTGCGGGGGCAACGAGGCTTCGCCGTGCGCCGCCGGACAGACCGCTTGCGGCACCCGCTGCTGCACCGCTGACGAGAGCTGCCACTCGGCGACCTCCACCTGCGAGAAGATCGAGCAGTGCGCGGACGGGA
>JACRCT010000033.1 GCA_016218885.1 Deltaproteobacteria bacterium
GCGGCGCGAGCGGTGGGGGTGGCCCAGGCGGCCTTCGACGCGGCAGTGCAGTACGCCAAGGAGCGGGTCCAGTTCGATCGACCCATCGCCGAGTTCCAAGTCATCCGCCACAAGCTGGCGCACATGGCCGTGGAGATCGAAGCGGCGCGCCAGCTCACCTGGCACGCCTGCCAGATGAAGGACACGGGCAAGAGGAGTGACCTCGAGGCGGGGATGGCCAAGGTCTTCGCCGCCGAGATGGCGGAGCGAGTGACCAGCGAGGCCCTGCAGGTCTTCGGCGGGTACGGGTACAGCCGCGAATTCCCGGCACAGCGCTACTGGCGCGACGCGCGAGTCTTCCGGATCTTCGAGGGGACCAGTGAGATTCAGTACGAGGTGATCGCGAAGAGGATTCTCGAGTGATCCTCGAATCAGCCCGCGAAGGCGGGCTTCGTTTGTGTAGCCGCCGCCTTCAGCCGGCGGACGGACGGACGGACGGACGGTCGGTCGGTCGGTTGGTTGGTTGGTTGGTTGGTCGGCATCCGTCGGAGACGGTCGGTCGGTGCGCGGTCTGCAACAGGCGTCGCGCATGCGGTCTGACGGGAAGGTCATCTGCGGGCGGGACGCCCGCGGTCCCAGGGGGGCGAGAGATGATGACTCTGGATGAGCTGGGCATGCTTGAACGACCTCCTGAGGCGAGCAAGACCGACGCGCACCTCACGCGAGGGGACAACTACTTCGAGGACTTCGTGGTCGGCGACACCCTTGTCCACCCTCGCGGACGCACCCTCAGCGAAGCCGAGCACATGATGCTCACCAACATGGTGCTCAACACCGCCCAGCTCCACTTCAACCAGGCCATGTGCGAGGAGTCTCCGGACGCCTACTTCGCCGGCCGTCGCGTCGTCTACGGCGGGCTGGTGCTGGCCTTCGTCGCCGGCCTGGCCAGCGAGGAGACCACCGAGAACGCCCTGGCCGAGCTCTCGATGGACAACGGTCGCCATCTCTCTCCGGTCTTTGCCGGCGACACCCTGTTCGCCGAGTCCACCGTCCTTCAGAAGCGCGACTCGGACCTTCCCGACGCGGGGGTCGTGCGCTTTCGTCTGATCGGCAAGAATCAGCGCGGCGAGACGGTGCTGGAGATCGATCGTGAGGTCCTCATCAAGCGCCGCCAGCGCTCGGCGCACCCCGACGCGGGTGGCGGCGAGCAAGAGCAAGAGGATCAGCGCGGGGAATGACCCCGGAGGAACAACGACATGCCGCAGAGCACCTTCGAGCAGCTGGTGGTCGCCCGAGAGTTCAGCGTCCGCAGGACCGAGCTCACCTGCCCCGCCCACTCGCTCAAGATGATGCAGAAGGCCGCCGCTTCGGCCGCCGACGAGGTGATCCTCGATCTCGAGGACTCCTGTGCGGTCTCTCAAAAGATCCCCGCGCGCGCCACGCTGATCGAGGCCCTCAACACCCTCGACTTCAAGGGCAAGATCCGCGCGATCCGTCCCAACAACACCCGCACCAAGTACTTCTATCGGGACCTGATCGACGTCGTGGAGGCCGCCTGGAAGAGCATCGACGTCGTCGTCGTGCCCAAGGTGTACGGCGCCGCGGACGTGCTCTTCGTCGACCGTCTGCTCAGCCAGATAGAGGAGAACGTCGGCTGTGAGCCGGGGCGCATCAAGCTCGAGGTCCTCATCGAGGGCGCTCGGGCGCTGCTGCACGCCGAGGAGATTGCCGACTGCTCCCCGCGCATGGCCTCGCTCATCTTCGGCATCGCGGACTATGCCGGCGACACCGGCGCCAAGGACCTGGGCGCCGACCAGTTCCAGACCTTCCACTACCCGAAGAGCAAAACCATCGCCGCGGCGCGGGCCGCGGGTATCGACGTCATCGACAACGTCACCCTGCAGTTCAAGGACCTGGAGCAGGTCCGCAAGGACGCCGTGGCCGGGGCGCGGCTCGGCTTCGATGGCAAGTGGGCCATCCACCCTTCGCACATCGACGTCATCAACGCCGCGTACAGCCCCTCGAGCTCCGAGCTCGAGCGGGCCCTCGCCATCATGGAGGCCTACCGCAAAGCGGATAAGGAGCACGGCCAGGGGGCGATCGTCTTCGGAGACGAGATGGTCGACGCGGCCACCTTGCGGGTGGAATGGAAGAAGATCTGCATCGCGCGCAAGGCCGGGCTGCTCGACGCGCACGACGAGATCGTGGCCAGGCCACAGGAGTCGTCCGCGCCAAAGCCTGCCGCCGTGCCGGCGTAGAAGCACTGGCGGGCGGGCACGGAGGCCCGCCCTACCGACAGGAGAGAAGGCGAGTGAGGGGCGCCTGCCGTCCGGCGGGCGAGGGCGGGATTCCCATGAGTCAGCGGCTGGAGGACAAGGACCGAGCGCAGCAGCCCACGCGGGTCACGCGGTCGGGCATCCCCATCAAGCCCCAATACGGCCCGGAGGACGTCGGCGCTCCCGCACCGCCCGCGGGCACCTTCCCCTTCACCCGCGGCATCTACCCCAGCATGTACCTCGGCAAGGTCTGGACGATGCGCCAGTACGCCGGCTTCGGCACCCCGGCCCAGACCAATGAGCGCTTCAGGTACCTGCTCCAGCAGGGGCAGACCGGCCTCTCGCTCGCGCTCGACCTGCCCACCCAGCTCGGCCTCGACTCCGACGATCCCGAGGCCCGGGGCGAGGTCGGCAAGGTGGGCGTGGCCCTCTGCTCCCTGGCTGACATGGAGCAGGTCTTCGAGGGGATCCCGCTGGATCGGGTCTCGACCTCGATGACCATCAACGCCACCGCCCCCATCCTCCTCGCCATGTACGAGGAGGTGGCGCGCAAGCAGGGTGTGGCCCCGGAGCGGCTCTCGGGGACGGTGCAGAACGACCTGCTCAAGGAGTTCGGCGCGCGGGGCGCGTGGATCTTCCCCATCGAGCCCTCGCTGCGGCTGGTGGTGGACGTCATCGAGGATTGCGTGGGCCGGCTGCCACGCTTCAACCCCATCTCCATCGCCAGCCACTACCGCGACGCCGGGGCCACCCCCGCCGAGGAGGCGGCCTACACGCTGAGCGCCGGCAAGGCCTACGTGGAGCGCTGCCTGCAGCGCGGCCTGGACGTGGACCGCTTCGCGCCCCGCCTCTCCTTCTTCTGGTACACGTACACGAACTTCTTCGAGGAGGTCGCCAAGTACCGCGCCGCGCGGCGCATCTGGGCCCGGCTGCTCAAAGAAACCTATGGGGCCCGGGAGGCGGAGAGCATGCAGCTGCGCTCCGCGTGCGTCGCCGGCGGCCACTCGCTCACCCGCGCCGAGCCCCTGAACAACATCGCCCGCACCACGCTGGAGTGCTTCGCGGTGGCCTGCTCCGGGCTGCAGTCGGTGTTCACCGCCGCCTTCGACGAGGCTTTCGCCATCCCCACCGAGCTCTCGGCCCGGACCGCGCTGCGCGTGCAGCAGATCGTGGCCTATGAGACCGAGGTGACCTCGACCATCGATCCTCTGGGGGGCAGCTACTTCGTCGAGGCGCTCACCGACGAGATGGAGCAGCGCATCCGCGAGGTGATGGAGCGCATCGACGGCCTGGGCGGCTTCGTGGAGGCGCTGCGGACGGGCTGGGTGCAGAAGGAGATCGCCCGGCGTGCGTACGAGCACCAGCGTGACGTCGAGAGCGGCAAGGTGACGGTCGTCGGCGTCAATCGCTTCGAGACCGAGGAGCCAGCCCAGGTCGAGCTGCACCCGCCGTCGGAGGCCGCCGAGCGCGA
>JACRCT010000669.1 GCA_016218885.1 Deltaproteobacteria bacterium
CCGTCGGCATTGAGGCGGGCTATGAAGGGTCGCGGCGTGCCGCTGTAGGCGGTGAACAGGCCGCCGACCGCGATTCGCCCTGCGCCGTCGATGGCCAGCGCCTTGACATCGCCATTCAGGCCGGAGCCAGCAGGTGCGAAGGAGGAGTCGAGGCTACCGTCGGCATTGAGGCGGGCGAAGTAGGGTCGCGCAGTGCCGCTGTAGGCGGTGAACAGGCCGCCGACGAAGATTCGCCCTGATTCGTCGATGGCCAGAGCCTCGACGCGGTTATTCAGCCCTGAGCCGGTGGGAGCGAAGGAGGAGTCGAGGCTGCCGTCGGCATTGAGGCGGGCAATGAAGGGTCGCGGCGTGCCGCCGTAGGCGGTGAACCGGCCGCCGACGACGACTCTCCCCGAGCCGTCGATGGCTAGAGCACTGACGTTGTTGTCGAGGCCTGTGCCAGTGGGAGCGAAGGAGGAATCGAGGCTGCCGTCGGCATTGAGGCGGGCGACGTGGGGGCGGGAAGTGCCGTTGTAGGACGCGAAGCCGCCGCCGACCACGGTTCGCCCCGAGCCGTCGATGGCCAAAGCCGTGACGGTGCCGTTCAGGCCTTGGCCAGTGGCTGCGAATGAGGAGTCGAGGCTGCCGTCGGCCGCGAAGCGCGCGGCATGCGGAAGCCATTTGCCGCCCCAAGTAGTGAAAGAGCCTCCCACGAGCCGTTGCCGGTTTGGGGCGATGGTCACGCACGAGACTGCGTCGTTGAACCCGCAGGCCCAGCTGCTTGTGAGGGTCTTCCAGCTGCTCTTGTCGTTCGAGGGATCGCAAAGCTGGCAGCTGTTGCCAGAGTTGAAGGTTCCGGAGGGATGGAAAGAGCCGGCGATGTAGCAGCCGTCCTTGCAGGCAGCGGCGGAGCAGACGCCGGTAGCGCTGCAGGAGGTGCCATCCGCGAGCACCCGATGCCGGCAGCTGCCAACGCTATTGCAGGTGTCGGAGGTACATGGGTCTCCGTCATCGAGGCAGGGCGCGTTGATTGGAAGGCTCGACCAGGCGAGGGGGTCACGAACCGGGTCGCAGGCTTGGCAGGAGTTGATCGGATCGAGCGCGCCGGAAGCAAAGTGGTTGCCGTCGATGAAGCATCCCGCCCGGCAGATACCACCCGCACAAACCAAACCGTCGCCGCAAGAGGTCCCGTCGGCCACCGGAGCGTGCAGGCAGGTCCCTGCTGCGTCACAGGTGTCGGTGGTGCAGGCGTTGGGCTCGTCAGGGCAGCTCGTCCCGGCCTGTGAGTTGGACCAAGCGCTGAGGCTCCTCGCCGAGTCGCACCTCTGGCATGGGTTCTCAGGGTTCAGGGTGGCGTCCGGATAGCAAGTCGCGTCGATAAGGCATCCGGTGCAGGAGGGCTGGCACGCATCGCCCACGCATGCCCCTGCGTCAGCGCTCGTGCCCGAGGCGATGCACTTCGCCGCCGCGCACGAGTACCCTGCGCCACAAGGGTGGTCTGCGTCGCAGGCCTTCCCGGCCAGATCGAGCGCAGGGACAGTGCACCCCAAGGACATCAACGGGGCGGCCAGCGCGAGCGTTCGGAGGATGGATGCCATGGTCATCGTCGCGCGTGCGGGTGACCAAGAGATGACCCGTCGAGGCTGCTGGCTCGATGAGGAAGCTCGCTTCATCACGGGTCCCAGCCTCCAAGAGGAATGAACCATCGGCGCTGTCTGGTGTGTCGTCGCGCCATGGGGGCGAGAAGCGCCGTTCGACTGCCAATGCGCGTCATCGCTTCGCAAGGCTTCGGAGCGTAGGTCGCACCCTTGACGACCGTCAACAACGGGCACGTGGCGTCGGAGTCCGTGAGAATCCTCGCTCGCGATGTCAGGTGCATCGTCACTGGCGGGTCGAGCCCTCTCACTTGGAGCCATGCTCTGGCTCGCGCGGGGGAAGCGACGCGTGGCCGCAGCCCTTCAGAGCAAAGCCATGGAGGCCGATTCCTTCCAGACGACGGCCTGCTGGTGGCTCTCCCTCATCACGCTCTGCGGCCTCGGGCTCGACGTCGCCCTCGGCTGGTGCTGAGCCGCCCCTGTGGCCGCGCTGGGATGACCGTCTTCATCGCAGGGAAGGGCGCGAGGCCTGGCGCGGCGAGGAGCGCGCCTGCCGGGGAGGTTGTGTTTCTTGACTGCTCGTATGAGCGGCATGCAGCGCATTGACCGCTCTGTGGGCCGCCGACTAGTCTGCACGGCTTCCGTCACCCCACATTCGCCCATCCCACCGAGAGGGTGCCATCGTGCCTGCACTCGATCCGTCGCGGCTCCGCCTCACAGTCCTCGTCGTCTTCGCCCTCGCCCTGGCTCCTGCCTGTGACGAGCCGGCCGAGCCGCCCTCCATTCCCCAGAACCTCGTCGCTACCGCCAAGGACCGGGTCGTCACCCTCACGTGGGATCGAGCGGAGCGGGCCACCGGATACGCGGTGCTGCGAGCAACCAAGTCCGGCGGCCCCTTCAAGGTGGTGGTGCGCACCACCCAGACACGGGCCGAGGATGCTGGCGACAGCGGCGAGGGGCTCGCCGGGGGCACCCACTACTACGTCGTCCAGGCCGTCAGCGCTGCCTTCGGGGACAGCGAGGCCTCCGGTGAGGTGGCGGTGACGATCGAGTCCCTCGCACCGGCGGCCCCGACAGGATTGACCGCCACGGGCGGAAAAGAGGTCTTGCTGCAGTGGGCTCCCGTCACCGGTGCGGATAGCTACCTCATCCACCGCTCGGACAAGCCGGGGTCCGTCTTCGAGGTGTTCAAGGCTGTCACGGAGACTCACCACACGGACACCGAGGTCGAGCCCGGAGCGACCTATTTCTACGCCGTCAAGTCGCATAGCGCAGAAGGCGACAGCGAGCCTTCTACCGAGGTCAACGCGCTCACCATCCCCGCTGCCCCCACCCTCCAGGCCGACGGACAGAACCGCCGCGTCCTCCTCTCGTGGGCCAAGTGTCCCGGAGCCGTGAGCTACCGTCTCGTGCGCTCGGCGCCCCCGGACGGCGGGACCACACAGTTCGTGGTCACCCCCGACGCCTCCGACACCTCCTCCCACGCCTCCTACACAGATCAGCCCCTGCCCAACGGGCAGGAGTTCTCGTACGTCGTGCACGCCGTCAACTCCAGCGGTGAGAGCGAAGCGTCGAACCAGGTGCAGGCAAAGCCGGTATCGGGGCAGGAAGTCTGCGTCCTCGATACCGCGGGGCCGAGCGTGGCGCTCTTCGATGCCCAGCAGGCCGGCGACCTTCCCCCGCTGCGGCGCTTCGGAGGTCTCACCGGGCTCAGCGCTCCGGCCTCCGTGCGGATCGACCCGCTGGCGAAGGAGATCTACGTCAGCAACTCCCCGGCGGGCGCGCCCGAGCTCTCCTCGGTGCGGGTCTTCGCCCTCGATGCCACCGGGAACGCCGCGCCCGGCCGGGTGCTGCCCCTGCTGCGGCAGGGCGCCGTTGCCTCCGGCCTGTCACCCTTCGCCCTGGAGATCGACCCTGAGGCCGGGGAGCTGTTCGTCGCCGATTTCGCTGCAAACCAGATCGACGTCTACTCCGCGAAGTTCGACACGCAGGTTCCCCTGCGCAGCCTGAAAGGACCGCTCACTGGCCTCGACCAGCCCCGTGCCCTAGCCCTCGACAAGATGAACAACCGGCTCTTCGTCGCCAATGCGGACTCGATCACCGTCTACAGCAAGGGCGCCTCGGACGACGTCGCGCCCATCGCCACGATCGCGGCCTCGACCCCGGGACTCTCTGAGCCGAGCGCGCTGGCGATCGACGAAGCGGGGAAGGAGCTATGGGTGGCTGATCCGGAGGCCCGGGCGCTGCTCGTCTACGTGGTCGGCGGGACGGCCGAAGCCCCAACCTTCACGCTGGATCGAACCCTCGACCAGGGCACGCTCCACCTCGATCGTCCGAGCGCCATCGCGCTCGTCGAGCACCTGGCCGGTGGCGATGAGGTGCTCGTCGCCAACTACGACGGCTCTTCCGTGACCGTCTACCACCGCAACGCTCTCCCCGATGACTCGCCCGTCCGCACGCTGTACGGCAGCGCCACGGGCATCGCAGCGCCGCTTGGGCTCGCGCTCGACGCCAGTGATCCCGCCGCGCCGAGGATCGTCCTGAGCGCGAGCGCGGAGAATCGGTTGAGCGTATTTCCGCTGAACGCGTCGGGAAACGTGGCGCCGGCGCGGACCATCTCCGGAGAGGCTTCGGGCCTCTCCAACCCCAGGGGCATCGCCACCGATCTGCAAAACAAGGAGGTGGTGATCGCCAACCAGCGGCAGGAGGGTTTCTCGCTCGCGGTCTACGCCTTGACGGCCGCGGAGGCGGGCGCTGCGCCCCTGCGAGTGCTTGAGAGCAGCTCCGTCCTCTACGTCCGGGCGGTGGCCGTCAGTCCGAAGGATTGGGCCCTCTGGGCGGCGGGCACGGACGGAGCCGGCGGCCGAGTCGTCGCCTTCGCACACGATGCCACCGGCCCGGCAGCTCCTCGGAATACGATCGGCGGGGAGGACAGCAGGCTCCAAGAACCCTCGGCCGTCGCTGTCCGGCTGGTGGGCGACCAGGAAGAGGTCTTCGTGGCCAACCGAAGCGCTCACTCGGTCACCGTCTACCGCGTGGCTGACGCCGGCTCCTCCCCGGTGCGCGAGATCGCGGGCGCGGCGACCTCGCTCGACAACCCGGTCGCGCTTGCTCTCGACGGCACGGAGCTCTTCGTCGCCAACGCCGCGGGGAAGGTCACCGTGTATGCGGCCAGCGCCGAGGGCGACGTAGCTCCGCTACGTGTGCTCTCTGGCCCCAAGACCCTGCTCACGGCACCCACCGGCATCGCCTTGAATCCCAACTCGGACGAGATCTTCGTCGCCGACGACGGCCGCGTCCTGGTGTTCGCGCGCGCCGCCGAGGGCGACGTCGATTTCTTGCGCACCATCGGGCCTGGGCCGCTCTCGACCTTGTCGGCGGTGAGCGGCGTCACGGTCTGCAAGTAAGGCCTGGCGCCAGTCTCTACATTCCCGGCGTCGATCAGCGTGCCGGTCGGAACAGGTCGAGCCCGCCCCGGGGAACCTCCAGGTAGAACCCGAAGATGAAGCGGATCTCCCCGCGGTCGTTCTGCAGCGCGGGCGGCGGATTGGGGAACGGCTGCGCGCGCTGGAAGGCGCTGATCGCCTCGCGATCGAGGAAGTCCACGCCGCTCGATCGGTCCACGGCGATGCTCCTGAGCGACCCGTCATTGCCCAACGTCACCGCCACCACCGTGTAGCGATCCTTGTACAGGTAGATCTCTCCGGTGGGGTCCTTCGTGCGCATGGCGGAGTTGGGATTCCA
>JACRCT010000670.1 GCA_016218885.1 Deltaproteobacteria bacterium
CGGCGGCGGCGGGCTCCCGGCGGTGGCCTTGAGCCCCTCGTCGATGACCCACTCGATGTCCAGCGGAGCGCCCAGCTCGACCTCCATCGCGGAGACGAGGTCCGAGCGGAAGTGGTCGTCGATGAAGTCCCGGTAGAACTTGTCCTGGACGGCCAACCTGACGCGCTGCTCGGGGGAGATCCCGTGGCAGGTGATGCGCTTGACCCAACCCTGGACGTAGTCGCTGCTGGAGAGCCGGGGCGAGGACACGGCGCGCTGAAAAGCGGCGACGACCTGCTGCTCGCTGAACGGAGCAGGAGCGACCGAGGCAGACGTCACGTTTGGCCACCCCACGGTGCGAAGGAGGTCCTGTGCTAGCAAATGCGAGCCTGTCGCTTCAACAACAAACTCGGAGTCGGGCGTCCGGCCTCGTGTTTCACGCGCTCGCGTTCGGATGTTCCATGAACGGTCCCGCGCGATCGGGTCCGCGCCGGCCCGGACAACGGCTGGCCGAACGCAGGGGAAACGTCCTTGACAAGCCGAAGCACGCTCTGTTTGTATGCGGCGCTTTCCGGCGGCCCAGACGGCCGACGGGACCGTCTTCCTGCCAGTCCTGGCATTGGAGCGCAGCAGCGGGTCGTTCACCCGCGCAAGGAGTCTGGCCGTGGCCAAGCGAAAGCCGACATATCAGCCCAGCAAGATCAAGCGGAACCGCACGCACGGCTTCCGCAAGCGCAACTCGACGGCTGCCGGCCGCAACGTCCTGAAGCGTCGCCGGGCGAAGGGCCGCAAGCGGCTGGTCGTCTCTGCGCCGAAGAAGTAGGCCGCCACCAGGTGCCGGCTGCCGGCCGCAAGAGACAGAGGCCGCTGGCAGAGCCCGAGGGTCAGCGCCTCCCTTCGACGCACCGCCTGCGCAAGCGGGTCACCATCACCCGCGTCCAGGACGCAGGCCGGCGGTTCGTCAGCGGATCGATCGTGATGCTCGTCCTCCCGAACACGCTGGGCGGCCGGCGCATGGCGGTCACCGTCAGCACGAAGGTGGGCAACTCCGTCGTCCGCTCGAAGGTCAAGCGCTGGCTCAGGCAGGTCTTCCGGACCCGCAGGGACGAGCTCCCCGCATCGGTCGACGTGGTGCTGGTGGCCCGCGCCTCGGCTGCCCAGTCGTCGCTGGCCCGGCTGACGGCCGACTTCCAGCAGGTCGCGTCCCAGGCGCGGCGCGCTTCGCCCCCCGGAGCCGGCCGATGAGGCTCTTCCTGATAGCGCTGGTCCGGCTCTACAAGCGGCTCATCAGCCCCCTGTTGCCGCCCGCCTGCCGGTTCCATCCCACCTGCTCGGCCTACGCCGAGGAGGCCCTGCGACGGCACGGCGCCTTGCGCGGCACGTCGCTCGCCGCCCGTCGCCTGCTGCGCTGCCACCCGTTCCACGCGGGAGGCGTCGACCCCGTCCCCTGACGCGGCCGCCTCCGAGGATCCGACCATGGACCAGCTGGACCAGCAAAAGCGCCTGCTGCTCACGATCGTGATCTCGACGGTCGTCATGATCGTCTGGTTCCAGTTCTTCGCCCCCAAGCCTCCGATGGAGGCCGCGGCCGACGCCGGGGCTCTCGCCGTGGCCGCGCTCGACGGGAGCCAGCTCGCCGCGCCCCTCGCACCCGACGCGGGCGGCGCCGAGCTGGCGGTGACCCCACCTGCGCCCGAGAAGCTCCTGGACCTCACCACCGAGGCCCACCAGCTCACCTTCACCAACAAGGGCGGCGGGCTCGCCAAGGCGCTCGTCGAGGACGTCGGCAACACCTGGCCCGAGCGGAAGACCCGCTCACGGGAGAAGGACGCCTCCGGCAAGCTCCTGCGAGTCGACCTCGTCCGGCCGCACCCGGGCCTCGACGCGCCCGGCGCGACCGAGCTCAAGGGCGAGATCGTCCTGCACCGCGGCGTCGCCTACGAAGCGGAGAAGACCGAGGACGGAGTGGTGTTCCGCGCGGTCACCCCGCAGGTGGTCGTGGAGAAGCGGTACCGCGTGCACCCCAAGGCCTACGAGCTGCGGCTCGAGGTCAAGGTCACCAATCGGTCGGGGGCCCCGAAGAGGGTCGACCTCTCTCTGGCCTACCCGGCCTGGATCGACCCCAAGACCGAGAAGAGCGGCGGCATGTTCAGCCCGCCGCCCGAGGTGGCGCAGGTCATCTGCCGGCACGAGTCCTCCAGCGAGATGCTCGTCAACGGCACCGAGGACGAGCACAAGAACTACCCCGGGCCCGTGCGGTTCGCCGGCTTCGACGAGCGGTACTTCATGGGCGTCTTCTTCCCCCGCTTCGAGCAGGGGACGACCTGCACCCTGCAGACGAAGGCCACCGGCGAGCGCGAGGCGCGAATCGACACCGAGCTGGGGGTCCTCGGCGCCGACCAGACCGCGACGCGGGAGTTCGGCCTCTACCTCGGCCCGAAGGAGTTCAACGAGCTCGAGCGGGTCTCGGCCGCGAACGCCGCGGGGATGCCGCTGACCGGGCTCGGCCAGCCCGTGACCCCGGGCACCAGCGGCGTCGGCCCGCAGCTCACCGAGGCCATCGACTTCGGCTGGTGGGCGGTCATC
>JACRCT010000034.1 GCA_016218885.1 Deltaproteobacteria bacterium
AACGTCGGGTTCAGCCGCGACGGGACCGTCTACGTCTACTGGACCTATGGCGTCTTCGACGGGAGCGGCTTCTCCCATGCCGAGCTGAACGTCGTCTCGACGCTGACCGGTCGCCGCAACGAGGCGGAATCGCGCCAGCTCATCCTCGAGGAGGCGAGTGAGCCCAAGGCGGCCCTGCAAAGGCTCAAAGCGCAGGAGGCCCGGCGGCTGAAGGCGCTCGGCTTTGGACAGGACCCCGGCACCGAGCTGTACCGCTCCGGCACCGCCACGCGCACCTCGTTCACGGTGGATGGTCGAGCGGCGCGGCTCATCGTCGACGTGCACAAGGGCCAGCTCGACCCCGAGACGAACACGGCCCAGGACCGGATTCGGGTGATCCTGGAGATGGGGGCTGGGCGCCAGACGCTCCACGTGGGCAGCGGGGGCTGGGGCTTCTCGCTCAACTCGGTGCGGCTGTCGGCAGACCATCGCTCGCTGGCGGTGCTGCTGCGGCACTCGACGCGCGGCTTCGAGGGGCCCAACCGCCGCTTCCTGTGCACGGCGGGGCGCTTGCCCAGGTGAGGCCCGGCTGTCCCTGTGCGCTGTGGTCGCGCCGACCCCTCCGCTCGCGGAATGACTCACTAATCGCGAGGCTGGGGGATGACGATGGAAAAGCGAACGGGCCGAAAGGCAGCAGTCGAGTCGGAGGCGCAAGAGCCATGCTGAAGGATGCCGAGATCGTCGCCGTCATCGACGCCATACTCGAGAGCGCGATGGTGTTCGAGATGGACGCCTTGGACCGTTATGTCCTGGAGGTCTGGACGGAGGGCGCCGCGCTCTCCCTGCTCGAGCAGTGCTTTCGCGAGGCCGCCTGAAGCGCCTTCCTCTCGACGTCGGACCCCTGTGGGGCCTTCGTCCGATACCGCACGCTTGTTCAGTGTCGGACCCCTGTGCTACCAAAGGAGCATGCTCTGCGCTCTTCGAATCCAGAACTTCGCGATCATTGACGAGCTCGAGGTCCGCTTCGGGCCGGGCTTCAACGCCCTGACCGGTGAGACCGGGGCCGGCAAGTCGATCCTGGTCGATGCCCTGCACCTGGTGCTGGGCGGGCGCGCCCGGGCCGAGGTCATCCGCACCGGCGCGGACGAGGCCACGGTCGAGGCCCTCTTCGAGGGCATGGATCTGGGCGACCGCTTGGCCGGGCTGGGGCTCCCCACCGGCGGCGGAGAGCTGCTCATCCGGCGGGTCATTCATCGCAGCGGGCGTGGCCGGGCCTGGATCAACGGGGCCATCGCCACCGTGGGGCTCTTGGAGCAGACCTGCCGCGGGCTGGTGGACATCAGCGGCCAGCACGAGCACGTGAGCCTGCTCGACCCGCAGCTTCACCTGTCGCTGCTCGACGGCTGGGCCGATCTGCACGGGACGGTGGCGCGCTACCGCGAGGCGTTCGATCGCTTCGCCGCGGCAGTGAGGGAGCGCGCGGGCCTGGCGATGGACGACGTGGAGCGCGCGCGCCGCGCCGACTACCTGAGCTTCCAGATCGCGGAGATCGAGCGGCTCGACCCGCAGGTGGGCGAGGACGAATCGCTTTCGCAGGAGCGCAAGCGGCTGGCCTCGGCGACCAAGCTGCGGGCCGCGGCCGAGGAGTCCGAGCGGGCGCTGTACTCGGGCGAGAGCGCCGCCGCGGATCTGCTGGGCGTCGCGCTCGGGCGGCTGCAGGACGCGGCGGCGATCGATCCTGCGCTGGAGCCTGTCCTCTCCTCGCTCAAGACGGCGCGCATCGAGCTCGAGGAGTCGGCACGGGCCCTGGCCGGGTATGTGCGTGGCGTCGCGGCCGATCCCGCCCGGCTTGCTGAGGTCGACGAGAGGCTGGAGGCGCTCAAGCGGCTATGCCGCAAGCATGGGGGCGACCTGAGCGTGGCGCTGGCGCGCCGGGACGAGATGAAGACCGAGCTGTCACGGGTGGAGCGCCACGCCGAACGCCTCTCGGAGCTCGACGGGCAGATCGCCGCGCTGGGAGAGGAGGGGCTGCGGATGGCCCAGGAGCTGTCGCTGCGGCGTCGCCAGGCGGCTGGCGAGTTCGCGCGCGCGGTGGAGTCCGAGCTGGCGCACCTGGCGATGGGCAAGACGGCCTTCGCGGTCCAGGTTCAGCCGGCTTCGCCTCCCGAGGGCCAGGCAGAAGGGGAGGGGGCTGGCGCCTGGAGGGTGGGAGGCCACGTTCTGACACCGAAGGGAATCGACACCTGTGAGCTGTTGCTCTCCCCCAACCCCGGAGAGGAGGCCAAGCCGCTCTCGCGCATCGCCTCCGGCGGCGAGTTGTCGCGGGTGATGCTGGCCATCAAGCGCGCCCTGGCCAAGACCGACCCGGTGCCGACCTACGTGTTCGACGAGGTCGATGCGGGCATCGGCGGCGCGGTGGCGGAGGTCGTCGGACGAATGCTCAAGGACGTCTCCCGTGAGCGCCAGGTGCTGTGCATCACCCACCTGCCGCAGATCGCGGCCTGCGCCGACGCCCACTACACCGTCGCCAAGCGGATCAAGGAGGGTCGCACCACCTCTCGAGTCGAGGCGCTGGGCACCACCGCCCGGACCAAGGAGATCGCCCGGATGCTCGCCGGGGTGGAGATCACCCCCGCGGCGATGAAGAACGCCGAGGAGATGCTGGAAGCGTCCTCGCGCCGCCGCCGCCGGTGACCTTCGGGCCTGCCGAACAGGCTCGAAATGGGGCGCGGGGGCCTGTGCGGCCCCGAAATTGGGACGGTTGCTCGCCCTGAGCTCATAGAGAATCGGTGGACACGAGCGATCCTCCTGTTGACCTCTTCGGCATGCGGCCGGTAGATTTCGCTACCTCTTCGGAACCCTCCGCATGAGAGTGCTCTCCAAAGGCGTCTCGGACGTCGGCCGCAAGCGCGACCACAATGAGGACAGCTTCCTCATCGATGAGGAGCTGTCCCTCTTCGTGGTTGCGGATGGCATGGGCGGCCATGCCGGCGGCGGCACGGCCTCCCGCATCGCCGTGGAGACCATCGACGCAGAGATCCGCAAGGCCCGCGCCCGCGCCGAGAACCCCTTCGAGGTCAA
>JACRCT010000663.1 GCA_016218885.1 Deltaproteobacteria bacterium
CGCCTCTACGAGCTGACGGTCTGGCACGACCTGCGATCGCCCTTGGCGGTCATGCGGTCCACGCTCGACTTGCTGGCGATGGGCATCCCCGGCCCGCTGACGGCAAACCAGAAGGATCTCCTCGAACGTGGGCGCCGCCAGGCGGTGCGCATGGCTGACCTCATCGCGACCACCCTCGACCTCGAGAAGCTGCGGCAGAGGAAGCTGCAGCTCGACCTGCAGGAGGCCGATCTCTTCGCGGCCGTCACCAGCACGTTCCAAAACCTTGCCGCGCAGGCCACCTCCAGCTCGGTCACCCTCGAGCTTCACGCCGGTGAGAGGCCTGCCGTCGCAGAAGACCGCCTGCTTTGCCGCCTCGATCCTCTCCACGCGCAGCGCTGCGTGGACAACCTGGTCAAGAACGCCATCGAAGCTTCTCCACGCGGAGAGGCCGTGCGCGTGACCATCGAGCCGCGAGGCGCAATGGCCCGGCTATCGGTTCGCAACGGCGGCGCCCCCATCCCTCCCCACGTCCGGGCGACGCTCTTCCACCCCTTCGGCACCTATGGAAAGCGAGGCGGAACCGGCCTGGGCCTCTATGGAGTGAAGCTGCTGGCTGAGGCCATGGGGGGGGCGGTCGCGTGCGACACCGGGGAGCTGGGGACCCGGTTCGATCTCGATCTCCCGCTCGCAAATCGGTCGACAAACCAGTCGGTTGCGTGATGTCGGCCCTGGCAGCAGGGGGCGCATGGTACCGCACCGCGCAGCGCCGACCCTTGGGCCCGCCGACCCTTGGGCCTGCTGGTACCTGGCACCATGGAGTGTCGACCGTCACGCCAGCCGGTACCTGGCACCGTGTGGCGCCGACCGTCGCGCCCGCCGGTACCTGGCACCGTGTGGCGCCGACCCCGCCCGCCGGTACCTGGCACCGTGTGGCGCCGACCCCGCCCGCAAGAGGCTAGATCCAGCAAGATCAGGCATTTAAGTCTTCTAGACGTTTAGAAGCTAGAGCCGATCGAAGGATCTTCCGCCTCGCGGGTAGGAAGGGCCGAACCAATCGCATTGGAGGACGTGATGAAGAGGCTCTTCGTGATCTCGACGCTCGCCCTGGGCGCTTGTACCGCCAACGCCGGTCACCCCAACCCTACGCCGCCCGCCAGGGCCGACATGCAGCTGGCGATCTACGACGTGCCGCAAGGCACCGCGCGCGACCTGCGCAACTCACTCAACTTCGCGCTCCAGGGCGAGGGTAGCGGCAAGGAGAGCGCGGAGGCCGCCTTCGGCCGCGCCTCGCTGGCACCGGACGGACGGCTGGTGGTGCTGGCACCGGAGGCCATCCAGCGCGGGGTGGCGGCGTTGGCGGATCAGGCTTCCAAGAAGCCCAGCGCCATCCCGGCACGCACCGACCTGACCTACTGGTTCGTGCTCGGCAAGCGGAGCGCCGGAAGCGCGCCGGGCGAGGCGCAAGTGCCAGCGGGCCTCGCGGAGATAAAACCCGCCCTCGACGAGATCATGAACGCTCAGGGCCCGATGCACTTCCGCCAGCTCGAGCAGCTGCGTCTCTCCACCATCTCGGGCGATCACGGCGATGTGACCGGCAAGGAGGCATGGGTGCGCCAAGACCTGACGGTTCACGGCGGCGTGGTGCTGGCGCGGCTCGGCCTGAGGTTGGGCAGCAAGAGCCTGGACACCACCGTGCAGCTCAAGCCGGGGCAGCTGATGGTGCTCGGCCAGAGCGGCTGGAGGAACAGCGAGGGCAAGGAGGACGAGGAGCAGACCCTGTTCTACGTCATCCGCGCGGACGTCCACGATGCCGGCGCCACCAAGCCCTGAGCCGGCCCGCCCCCAACAGCTCGACCAGGCGACGCTCGAGGCGCTCTACCTCCGACTGGAGAAGCCCCTGTTCAACGCCGCCTTCCGCTGGATCTGGGACGCGGCCGAGGCGCGCGACGTGGTTCAGGAGGCGTTCGTGAAGCTGTGGGGCATGGCCACGAGGGTAGACCCCGCAACCGTCGAGCCACTGGTGTGGCGCCTGGCGCTGAACGGGGCCGCCAATCGCAGGCGTCGCCGGCGTCTGTGGCAGTGGCTGACCCTCGAGACCCTCGGCGAGCACAGCGTGCCGTCGCACCGGGGGGCCGCCGACGAGCAGCTCTCGCGGCACGAAGGCGAGGTCGCCATCCGCGCCGCCGTAGACGGCCTGCCAGAGAAGCTCAAGCAGGTGATCCTGATGTGCGAGTTCTCGGGGATGGGCTACGCGCAGATCTCCCAGGCGCTGGGGATCCCCGAGGGCACGGTAGCGTCGCGGCGCAACGCGGCGCTCCGAAAGCTCGAGCAGTGCCTGGGGCCACTGCAGGAGGAGTCACCATGACCCGCCGCTCGGACCTCTTCCGCCCGCTCGAGCCACCTCCAGGCGGGCTCCCGCTGCTCCGCGAACGCCTGCGCCGGCGCGAGGTCCGCGCGGGCTGGTGGCTGGCGGTCCCGGCGGTGGCCGCAAGCTGCGCGGCGCTCGTCGTCGCACTACGCCCCGCGGCGCCCAACCCGATCCTCGCCAAGCTACAGGGAGATCCCTTCGCTCAGGCGCTCGGCCTGACCGCAAGAGACCAAAGCCAGATTGCTGCGGGGGTTGTCTCGGTCGCTCCAGGGTCGAGGGCGCAGACAGCGGTGCGCCAACTCGCCTCGGGCAACCCGAACGTGGTCCTGTACTGGGTCGACAGCACCGCCGAGGCCGCGCCCGTCCGGTGACCAGAGGCCACGCCAGAGCAGAACGCGGACGCTCGATAAGAGTGGAGCCGAGGGTGCCCCCAGAGGCACCTCGGCTCGCACTCTTCAACTCGAGACGGATCTGGAATCAGACCTTGCTGATGCAGTCGGTCGGGCAGACCGCCTTGCACTTCTCGTCGCCGCCGCTCTTCGCGCAGTTGTCGCACTTGGCCGCGTCGATGACGAAAGTGTTGTCACCCTGCGTAATCGCCTGGTTCGGGCACTCGGGCTCGCACGCGCCGCAGTTGATGCACTCTTCGCTGATCTTGTTCGCCATGTCGTTCTCCAGGGTCAGTCACGCGCGTGCGCCAACGAGTCCAAGGCTCGATAACGCACGTTGCGGGCTCAGCTACATAGCAGATTCCCCGACAGCTAGGCCAGCATCAGGTCGGGGTCCCCCGCTCGGAGTCCTGCTCCGGCCGGCAAACCCGCAAACGGGTGCCCTTGTTCCGCTTTTCGCGCCTGGCCGCACTCGAGGAGGCTGGGGAAGTAACCTGGTCAGGAGCCGGGAAGGGAGCCGAAGCCAACCTGGCCGGCTAGGCGGATGGACCGCCACGGGTGCCCTGCTCCGGCAGTTGCTCATATGCTGCGCGGCCTACCGCTGGCCCCAGCACTCGGCTGACCTTGACCCGCCTTTAGGCCGTCGCGTAGCGTCGCCAGGCATCACTCCTGGCCATTCATGAATCTCTCCCGCACCCTCCTCGCGCATCCGCGGTGGTACGCCGGCTTCCACCGCGTGCTCTCCCAAGGCAAGCTCGAGCACCTCGAGCGGGCGGTGAGCAGCCTGGAGCTCGATGGGCAAACGACCCATCTGGTGCTCGACCTTGGTTGCGGTCCTGGCACCAGCGCATCCGTCTTTTCGAAGCCCGGCTGGGAGTATCGAGGGATTGACCTCGAACCGGCCTACGTCGCCCATGCCAGGCTGGCCTTCCCCGGCCGCTTCGAAGTGGGGGACGTCACTCGCCTCGAGGACCTGGGCCAGCGCTTCGACCTGGTGCTCCTCAACAGCGTCCTGCACCATCTCGACGATCAAGGAGCCGAGGCCACGCTGGCCAACGCGGCCGTCCACCTTCGACCGTCCGGCAGCCTCCTGCTGATGGACATGGTGACACCGGAGGGGTTCGGCCCAGGCCCGGCACTTCGACGCACCCTGGTGCGGCTCGACCGGGGCGGCCACTGCAGGACCGCGGCGACCCTCGAGGAGATGATCGGAAGGCACTTTGGCGTGATGAATGCGCAGGCCTTCGCGCTCTCGCTGGGGCCTGTAGATCTCTGGGAGATGAGGCTTTATGTCTGCCGACGCCCCACGGCCCGCTGAAGGGCTGAGCCCCTGGGAGGAGCGGCTCCGCCGGCGACGCCCGCACGTCGTCGCCGGGCTGCTGATGGCGGCGGTGTTCGTGCGCCTTCTCTTGTGTCTCCAGGTCGCCGGGGGCCCGCTCCCGCGGATCCACGACCTCATCGCCGATTCGGACAACCGCTTCTTCGACGAGTGGGCACAGCACCTGGCCGCGGGAGACTGGCTTCAGAAGGAGCCGCAGCACCCGCTCCACGGCTGGATGCGCGGCGCCGCCGAGAGCGTGCTCACGACTGATCCTCAGCTGCCCGTGCGACTGGGCCTGACCGACGATGCTGCCTACGATCGCCCCGCGATGGTCAGAACGCTCTGGGATCGCTGGCTGGGCGGTCCCACCTACTTCCAGGAACCTGCCTATCCCTACCTCGTCGCGCTGACCTATGTGCTCACTGGAGCCTCGGCCTGGAACGTCTACGCCTGGCAGCTGGTCCTGGGGGTGCTCTCGGTCCTTCTGATCTGGCAGCTCGCGCGCCGGCTCTTCGGAGACGTGGCCGGTCTGGTTGCCGGAATCCTCTCCGTGCTCGCCCCTTTGCCGCTGATGCTCGAGGTGACGCTGTTGCGCGACTCACTGGTCGCGTTCACCACCCTCGCCATCCTGCTGGCCATGCTCTGGGCCCCGGAGGGTTCGCGCTGGCGCTGGGCCGTCCTAGGGATGGCCTTCGGCGCTGCGGTGCTGGTGAAGCAGTCCTTCTGGCTCTTCCCTCCGCTCTTCGCGGCGTGGCGGCTGACGAGCGCCCGGGCGCCGTGGCGAGAGCGCGGCCTCGCTGGAGTGCTGGTCGGGGGAGGCTTGCTCGCGCTCCTCTTGCCGACCATGGCGCGCAACCTGATCGTTGGAGTACCCCCCTTTGCCTTCAACGCGTCGGGCGCGGCGATGCTGGCACTGTTCCACACCGCCGACGCCTCGCCGACCACGCTGAGCGCGTCCGCGACGTACGCGAGGATCCTCGCCGCCACCGACGGCCAGCTCGTCCCCTCGTTGCTGGAGGCGATGAGGACCCACTCGGGACTGGGAAGCTTCCTCGGCTTGAACCTGCAGAAGGCGCTCTATGCCTGGCACGGCTTCGAGATTCCCAACAATGTCGACTTCGCCCTCTTCCGTAACGGAGCACCGGTGCTGGAGCTGCTGCCCGCGACGGTGCGAATGCTCGCGCCGCTGGCGATGGTGGGCGCGATTGCCTACCGGGCCCGAGGAGGAGTGCTCTACCTCGCCATCGTCGCGCACTTCGCCACCCTCATCCTGGCCGCCCCGCTGTCGCGCTATCGAGCGACCGTCTTGGTGGTGTTGATGCCCCTGGCCGGTGCTGGGGCAGTCACGCTGGTGCGCTGGATCACACGGCGACGCTGGTTTCCAGTGGCGCTCGCGTCTGCGGCGAGCGCGGGGTACCTGCTGTGGTCGTACAGCGAGCTTCCGCACCTTGAGCTCGAACAGCAGATCGCCTTCTACTCTCGCAACGGCCAGGCCTCGCTGCGGGCGAAGGAGCCGGGCTTCGCCGCCCTGAATTTCCAGGAAGCGCTCCGGTTGGCCCCGCACAGTCCGGAGACCAAGCTGCAGCTAGGGGAGGCGTTGCTCGAGGATCGTGATCCCGAGGCGGCCCTGCCCCACCTCGTAGCCTCGGCGGCGGCCCTGCGCACTTCCGACTCGCGAGCGCTGCTAGCCCGGGGGCTCGCGCAGATGGGTCGCCACACCGAGGCGCTGGTCGAGGCGCGCGCAGCTCTCGAGGCCGACCCTGACCGCGCCAGCATGCGCGAGCTCGTCGAGCACCTGACCAGGGGCGAAGAGGCCCCTCCCCCCGCACTCGGCGGGAAGGAGTCCGAATGAGCCCGGTCCCTGCGACGGCCCCCGCGCATGTGAGGCCGCCCGCCCCCGCGGCGCGAAGCGGGCCGGTCGCGCTGGACGTGATCATTCCGGTCTTCAATGAGGAGGAGGTGCTGGAGCTGCTCCTCGAGCGGCTCGGGCAGGAGCTCGGCCCGGACAAGCTCTCGGCTCACGGCGTCTCCCGGGTCCGATTGCTCTTCGTCGACGACGGAAGCACCGACGCCACCGCCCGCCTCCTCGCGCAGCGCATCGAGGCTGGCCTCGATGCCCGGCTGATCCGGCTCTCGCGCAACTTCGGGCACCAGAGCGCGGTGTGCGCCGGGCTGGATCACGTGGAGAGCGAGCTCGCGGTGGTCATGGATGCCGACCTCCAGGATCCGCCCGAGCTGCTCCTGCCCATGGTGGAGCGCTGGCGACAGGGAGCCGACGTGGTCTTCGCTCGACGGCGGCGGCGAAAGGGGAATCCGGTCAAGCGGATGGGCTACTGGGCCTTCTACCGTCTGGTCGCCTTTCTCTCGGAGATTCAACTGCCGCTCGACACCGGCGATTTCGGCCTGCTCGACCGCCGGGTGGTGCAGGCCTTGCGCTCGCTCCCGGAGAACCTGCGCTTTCCGCGCGGGCTCCGTGCCTGGGTGGGATTCCGCCAGGAGGCGCTCGAGTACGACCGTCCAGAACGTCCGCTGGGTCGGCCGAAGTACACCTTCACCAAGCTCTACCAGTTGGCCACCGACGGCATCGCGGCCATGAGCACCCGCCCGTTGCAGGTAGCGCAGGTGGGCAGCTTCTTCTTTGGCCTGCTCACCATCGCCTTCCTGGCGATGCTGGTCTGGGGCTACTTCGCCGCGCCCGGCGAGATCCCCCGGCCCTTCTTGCTCACTTACGCGCTCATCGCCACAGGCTTCTGCGTGCAATCGTTCTGTCTCTACATCCTGGGCGCCTACGTTGGCCGAACCTACCTGGAGGTCAAGGGGCGCCCTCCCTACGTCGTCATGGAGATCGTCGTCCCCAAGGAGCGGCAACCATGAGCGAGGTGGAGCTGCTTTCCGAGGTGCGACGCCAGTCCTTCCCGGAGGAGTGGTACGACGCGAGCGAGGAGAGCCACTTCTGGTTCCGCTGGCGTATGAGGACCCTCTCTTTGGCCCTCGCTGACGCGAAGGTGGGGACGAACCGTCCCCTGCGTGCGCTGGACGTGGGCTGCGGTTCCGGCGTGCTGGCCGCACAGCTCGAAGCGGCGACCGCCTGGTCGGTGGACGCCACCGACCTCAACCTGCCGGCGCTGGAGCGCTGTCGCCCCCGTCGGGGTCGCACCTTCTACTACGACGTGACCGAGCGGCGGGCCGAGCTCTCCGGCGCCTACGACGTGGTGATCCTCTTCGACCTTCTCGAGCACCTCTCCGACCCGCGCGCCATGGCGAAAGCGGCGTTGGCGCACCTCAAACCTGGAGGGACGCTCCTGGTGAACGTCCCGGCCCTGCCCTCGCTCACGAGCGAATATGACCGGGCCGCCGGGCATCTGCGCCGCTACACGCGCCGAAGCCTCGAGCGCGAGCTGGACGGGCTGGGACTGCGCACCTTGGCGCTTCGCTACTGGGGCTTGAGCCTCGTTCCCTTGCTGGCTGCGCGCAAGATCGTCCTCGCCAGACCCGGCCCGTGCACGATCGACCGCGGCTTCCGCCCCCCGCTTTCGGCCATCAATGCGGCGCTGTGTGCCCTCATGCGCCTTGAGACTTGGGGGCTCCGCCAGCCGCCCCTGGGGACCTCCGTGCTCTACGCCGGCCTCAAGGGCCCGTAGCGCCCTCCTGCCATGGCGATCACCGCTTGGTTCAGCGCTTCTCTGCACTGACCTCATAGAGCACGATCTGCCCCCAGGATTTCACCGCACGGAAGGCGCCCTGAGCCACCAGGGCTTCGAAGCGCTGGCGGATCTTCCGTGTGCGCCCCGGCCGCAGATCGGCGTTGTCATTCCAGAGGAAGAGAGCGTGGTTGATGAGCAGGTGCGTGATTCCGTCGGTGCGAAGCGCGTCAGGCAGCGCTCGGTCGTCCGAAACCTCATCGAGGAGAGCCTCGAGGCGATAGCCCTCGAAAACCGAGTCCTGACGCACCGGCCGCCGCAGATAGTAGGTGTAGTTGCGCATCCACACCAACCAGATGCGGCCTTGTGGCGGCACCAATGCCTCTATGTCCGCCTGCAGAGCATACGACTCGGGAAGCTTGCCCCGCAGCAGTGCCTCCCGATCGATGCCCCCCGTGAGCCACGCCGTGGTCTGCTGGCGCTCCCAGAGCTTCAGCGCCAGTGGCGCCGTCCAGACGAGCGTCCCCGCCGTCGCGGTGGCCACCAGCACGGAAGGCCAGCGGGTCGTCGCCGCTGCGCGCAACAACAGCGCGGCCAGAGCAGGAAGGGCGACCAGATAGAAGCGTACCTGCTGCGTGCTCAGCGCCCAGAACAGCGACCAGGCCGCAGCGAAGAGCGCCGTGGCCACCACCGCCTGGCGCTCCGGCTCTGTGGGGAGTGCTCGGCGCCGAAAGACGCAGAGGGCGAGCGCGCTCATCGCGCCTGCTCCCAACACCGGACCGAGCGAGCCTTCCAGCCCCCTTTCCAGATCACGCCAGAGGAAGAGGCGCCCAGGCAAGGCCAGGTAGTCGAGGAAGGTGCGTCCGGCCCCGAAGCCCTCGAGGACCTTGCCCAGAGCCCATCCACGCCAAGCATCCCATCCGCTCCCTTCGAAGAGCGCGAAGGCCATGGGGTAGACGGGGTTGCCCCGTTGCACGAGGTTGCGCAGGTAGAAGGCCGACCCAAGCAGGGCCGCGCATCCCAGGAACACCGCCAAGGCGCGATAAGCGCGGAAGCGTCCCGCCCGTCTTGCCGTGGTGACGGCGATCAGCAGAGCAAAGATGGCCACGGCAGCTAAGCCGGGGTACTTCACCGAGGCCGCCGCACCCGCGAAGACCCCTGCAGGCCAGAGGAACGCGGACTCCTCCTGCGCACGCAGGACGGCGATCAGCGCCAAGGTCACCAGCAGCATCAGGTAGGGTTCGACGTACGCGGATGATCCGAA
>JACRCT010000664.1 GCA_016218885.1 Deltaproteobacteria bacterium
AGGCCCCGATGAGCGCGGCCAGGGTGGTCAGCGGCCCGTCCCGCTCCATCAGCGCCAACATGTCCGCGAAGATGAAGGCGGCGCCGCCCAGCAGCGTCCCCTGGGGCAACTCGAGCGCGCGGACCTTGTCGGAGAAGCGCACCAGGTCGCGGGCGTTCCAGATCTCATAGCCCCAGCCCGACATCGCGAGGATCATCTTGCCGCGCGAGCCGTCGGCCTCGGTGAAGGGCCAGGCGATCAGCTCGGGGATGTCGTTCTCGCTCAGCGCGCGCAGGTCCGCGGGCGGCCGCAGCCGCAGGGCGTCGGCGCGGTCCTCGTCCGACATCGTGTCGAGCACCTCGTCGGTGAGCAGGGCGCGGATCTGGGCGAGCACCGCGAGCTTCTGCGCCTGGTCGGAGGGCAGCAGATCGTCGATGGAGTTGACCCGCGAGAAGAGCCGCTCCCGGTCGCCCTTGCCCTCGTCCGCCGCGCGCAGCTTGTCGAGCAGCGCCTTCACGTCCTCGCGGTGATCGAGCGCGATGGCGAAGCCTCCGGAGATGCCCTGGCCGAAGGCCTCGTCGATGATGTGCATCCAGTGGCGCTCCTCCTTGAGCACCACCGAGTCGGAGCGCAGGTTCTTGAAGTTGGCCTCGTAGGGGTCGTTGGAGAGGAAGCGCCAGGTCTCGAAGCCGGCGGCCAGGGCCACCAGCAGGCCGAAGACGGCCACCACGCCGAAGCGCCGCGGCACCATCCAGCCCAGGATGCGGCCGATCTGCGGCTCGCTGCGCGGGCGGATCCAGCCGCGGCGCTCGGCGACGGCCAGCAGCGCGGGGAGCACCGTGAAGGCGCTGGCCCAGCAGAGGATCATGCCCACCCCGCCGATGATCCCGAAGTGCCGGAAGCCGCGGAAGTCGGTGATGATCAGCGAGCCGTAGGCCACCGAGGCGGTCATCGCCGCGGCCAGCGTCCCCGACAGCACCCCGTAGACCGCCTGCGCCAGCGAGTCGAGGCCGTTTCTCCCCGCACGCCGCTCCTCGAGATGGCGGGCGATCAGCAGGATGCCGAAGTTGATGCCGTTGCCGATGATGATCGACGAGAGGAAGGCGGTGGCGATGTTCAGGTGCCCGATGGTCGCGCGGGTGAAGGCGAAGGCCGCCACCGTGCCCACCGCCAGCGACCAGAAGAGCAGCAGCACCGAGCGCAGCGAGCGGAAGTAGACGGCCATGGCGGCGACGCAGAGCAGGACCGTGAGCAGGGTGGAGATCAGCATCCCGTTGAGGATGGCGTCCTGCTCGGCCTTGGCGACCGCCACGTCGCCGGCCTTGCCCATCTCCACGTCCGGGAACTCGGCGCGGACCTGGACGAGCACCCTCTCGGTGTCCTCGAGCAGCTTGGGAGCGCGCTCGGCGTCGCCCGAGGAGTAGGGCGTGCGCAGGACCATCATCTGCACCTTGCCGTCCTTGGAGACGAAGGGGCCAGGGTCGTCGCGCTGGACCTCGGCCTCGGAGAGCTTCTTGCGCAGATCGGCGAGCTTCGCGGCGTCGTCCTTGCCGGCCTCCTTGGCCGCGGCGCCCGCGTCCTCCTCCTCGAAGTCCACGTAGAGCGGGTTCTCGGTGAGCTTCTTCTGCTCGATCTCGCGCTCGAGGGCGTGGCGGGCGGCCTGGAGGTCGGCGAGCGGCGCGAACAGGTAGCGATTGTCCCAGCCGTACTTGCGCTGCACCGACTCGTCGAAGGTGACGCTGGAGACCTGCTCCTTTGGGAAGGCCTCGATGAGCTCGCGCAGCCTCTGCGCCGCCGCCGCGCGCCGCGCCGGGTCGTCGCTCTTGACGGCCACCATCAGGGTGCCCAGCACGCGCGAGCGCTTCTCCAGCTTGCGCAGGTCCTGCACCGACTGCGTCGAAGGGGGCAGCAGGTAGGAGAAGTCGGAGTAGACCGGCAGCGTGGAGGCGGCCAGCCCCGAGCCCACCGTGACGACCAGCGAGGCGACGAGGATGGCGACGCGGTGGCGATCGATCCAGCCGACATAGCGTGCGGCGCGCGGGTGGACGGGCGGAAGCTGTGGGTCGGGCACGGCGGATACGCTTTCTGAGGAGAGCGGTGGCTTCATGAGGGGGCCGTTGTCGAGAACACCGGACGCGCTGCCGAGAATCCCCCCGCCCAACAGGAGGGAGGGCTGGGGCTCGCCACGGCGGTCACGCCACGGCCGTCAATCGGCGCTCTTCTCGGTCTTGGGTTCGGGGGCTTTCTCGGTCTTCTCCATCTTGCCAAGCCGCTCGCCCTTCTCGAGCTTGGCCTTCATGCGCGCGATCAGCCCGTCGACGCCGTCCTTGGCGATGATGCGGTTGAACTGCGCACGGTAGTTCTGGAGGATGCTGACGTCCTCGGTGATGACGTCGAAGATGCGCCAGTGGTCGCCCTCGGCGCGCAGCCGGTAGTTGACCGAGATCCTCGCGGGGCGGCCCCTGCGTTGGGCCCGGATGAGGGTCTTGACCAGCACGGCGTCGCTCTGCGTCACCTCGCCCACGTAGTCGACCTTGTACTCGAGGTTTCCGCGCAGCTGGCTGAGGTAGTTCTTCTCGACGATGGCCTGCAGCGTGGACTGGAGCTCGGAGCGCTGCTTGGGGGTCATCTTCTCCCAGTGATCGGCCAGGGCCCGCTCGGCGAGGAAGCCGATGTCGAGCAGCTGGCGCAGCTCGCGGGTGATCTGCGCGTTGATGCGGTCGCGGGAGGCCTGGTCGTCCGTCTTCTGGGCCAGCAGCTCGCGCAGCCGGTCGTTGGCGCCGCGGATGGCCTCGGTCGGGTCCTGCTTGGGCGCGGCGCTGGCAGCCGACCCCCAAAGGAGCAGCGTCGCCATCACCGCCACGCCCAGGCGCCGGCAGGGATGCCCGCCGAAGCCCTCTCTCGACTCTCGCCCCTCGACCAGCCGTCTGTTCCCGATGCCCATGATCATTCCTCTTCCACGAATCGGACCGCTCCCGGCAGCTGCCCGGTCGCCCGCTGGAGGGCCATCACACCGACGTTCCAGTCGAACGTGGCCTGGATGTGACGCGCGCGCATCATGAAGTATTGCAAGAGCGCGTCGGCGAGGTCCCTCGGCTCGATGAGCCCCGCGGCCTCGGACTGCATGACGCTCGCCATCCAGGCCTTCGAGTGGCGCTCGCCCTCCTTGGCGGCCTTCATCCGGTCGCGCGCGTCACGGACCTCGGACCAGACCTTCTCGGCCTCGGCAGCCAAGCCCTCGCGGGCCATGTCCAGGGTGGCCCGGGCGCGGGCCTCCTCTGCCTCCGCCCGATCGATCTTGGGCCCGCGCACGAAGGGCTCGGGGGCCCAGCGCAGCAGCACGCCGATGGCCCCTCCGGTGGCGTTGTAGGGATCGGACATGAAGGCGTTGGCCGGGTGGTCGACCGAGGTCGAGCGGGCGAAGCGGCCTTCGCCCGCGAGCACGAAGTCGGGCCACCACCTCGCCCACTCGAGCTCGGTGAGGTTGGCGGCGGCCTCGGCACCCGCGGCGGCGGCGCGGCGCTCGGGTCGGCGCGAGGCCAATAGCCGAGCCTGCTGCAAGGTCGGCAGCTCGAAGGCGACAGGGAGAAGCGGGGAATCCTCGACGTCACCCTCGCCGGTGCCCATCAGGTAGTGGATGCCCGCCAGGCCCAGCTCCTCCACCTTCCGGGCCTCG
>JACRCT010000665.1 GCA_016218885.1 Deltaproteobacteria bacterium
AAGGAGATCTACAAGCTGGGGCTCAAGCACGGCATGCAGCTGGCGGCCATCTCGGGCGTCAACGGCGTCTACTCGGACGCGGACATCCGGCGCGTCCGCGCCCTGGCCCTCGAACGGAGGGCAGCCGTGGCTTCGACAAAGCCCCCCGCGCCGGCCTCCTCGGCGACACGCAGGAGCAGTGGCACGAAGGCCGCTGCCAGCTGTGCCCGTGCGACCTGAACGGCCAACCCACGCACCCCGCTTCGCATGTCCCGGTTCGTGTCGTTCGGGTCCGGGACGTCGGGCTTCCCGCTCGGTCGGCGGCGCCAGGCTTGCTCGGCAGACTCGCGCTCATGGGCGCACGAGAACCCCGCGCGGGTTCAGTTCATGCAAAGCCGCCTCGCTCTCGACGATCAACGGCAGCGGAGGCCCTGCACCGAAGCGGCCTCGCAAGGCGACCCATGAGCCATTCCTTCATTCCTGCGCATGGCGGGTATCAGGACCTGCTCTCATTTCGAAGGGCACGCATCGTGTTCGATGGCACCGTATGCTTCTGCAGGCGGTTCCTGGACAGGCGAGACCGCACCGTCGACCAGATGGTCCAAGCCGCCCGCTCGGGAAAGCAGAACATCCTCGAAGGCAGCCAGGCCTCGGGCACCTCGAAGGAGACCGAGATCAAGCTGACCAACGTCGCGCGCGCGAGCCTTGAGGAGCTGCTCGAGGACTATCGCGATTTCCTTCGGGTGCGCGGGCTAAGGCTGTGGTCGAAAGACTGCCGGGAGGCGTTGTTCGTGCGGAGGTTGGGCGCCAAGCCCGATGTGACCTATGGGACCTTTGAGACCTACCTTGAGACGCGACCGCCTGAAGTGGTCGCGAATATTTTGATCTCCCTGATTCACCAGACCAACTACCTGCTCGACCGACAGCTTCGCAGTCTGGAGAAGGCCTTCCTCGAAGAGGGCGGCCTCCGCGAGCGCATGACCCAGGCGAGGCTCGACAGGCGAAAGAGGCAACCGCACCAACGCTAGGTCCTCTTGGTCCGTCGGTCCCATGAAGACGGGGGCTCGCCCGATGGCTCGCGCGCCACCCCAGAGCCGCCAGGCCTAATCGGCGGCACGCAAGGTCTTCACGTCGCCGGCGACGACGTGCTCCAAGCCACCTTGCTCGGTGCGCACGACCAGGTGGCCCGCCTCGTCGATGCCTTCGGCGCGGCCCTCCAGCTGACGCCCGTCGAGCATCAGGCGGACCCGCGAGCCCACGGTGGACGAGAGCGCGGTCCAGCGGGCACGCACGGCGCCGAAGCCCTCGTCTTCCCATCGGTCGAGCCAGGTCTCGAAGCGCTCCAGCAGGCGGGCGAGCAGGCGCGCCCGAGGATAGGGCTTGCCCAGCGCGATGCGAACGCTGGTCGCCACCGTCTTGATCTCCTCGGGCAGGTCCTCGGCGCCCATGTTCACGTCCAGGCCGATGCCCACCACCACGAAGCTCACGCCCCGCTCGTCGGCGCTGAGCTCGGTGAGGACGCCTGCAGCCTTGTGAGCGCCGATCTCCACGTCGTTGGGCCACTTGATGCGCGCCCTCTCGCAGCCGGTATCACGGATGGCCTCGCACAGCGCCACCGCGGCCAACAGGGTCAGCTCGGGCGCCCGCGCCGGAGGGACGTCGGGGCGCAGCACCAGGGACAGGTAGAGGTTCACGCCCGGCGGTGAGAGCCAGGTTCGGCCGTGGCGCCCCCTGCCTCGCGTCTGCTGATCGGCGATCACCACCAGGCCATGGGGTGCACCTTCCTCGGCCGCGCGCCAGGCGATCTCGGAGGTAGAGGTCGTCTCATCGAAGTAGCGCAGTGCGCGCCCGAGTTCACGGGTCTGCAGCAACGGCTCGAGCTCGTACTCGCCCAGGCGCTCAGGGAAGCCGGTCAGCCGGAAGCCCTTGCCCCGCGCCTCGATCCGATAGCCGCGCGAGCGCAGGCCCTCGAGCGCCTTATGCGTCTCGGTCGCTGGAACGCCCAGCTTCTTGGCGACCATCTCCGCAGGAAGGGGCTCTTCGCCGCCGTCCAACAGGAACGAAAGGACCTGCTGCTCCAGCGACGAGGAGACCTTCACGGGGCACCTCCAGGGCGGCGTAGGCCAGGCAGGCTACGGAGCGGCCGCTCGGCGGTCAACCCTCCGAGCACGATGCCGATTCTGACGGCCCGATAACCGACGCTCGGCGGGCGCGGAGGCTTAGGGCCGCCAGCAGGCCGCAAGGCCCTCGTCCCTCAGGGCTTCGGCACGGCGAGCTTGTAGCTCGTGAGCTCCAGGAGCGACCCCTGGGGGATCTCGCGGCCGTTGACGACGGCGGTGATGCTGATGCGCACGATCCCCACGTTGGGGGCGAAGGTCCACTCGGAGCGCAGGCTGCGCTCGGCGTCGGCGCGATTGGTGGCGCGCACCAGGACGCAGTCGTGGAACGAGCCGGCGGGGGTGTTGGCGGTGAAACCGACGTCGGCTATCTCGAAGCGCTCGGTAGAGGCAACGCTGACGACGGCGCTCCACGTCTTCCCCACCATGATCGGCTCGCGCAGCAGATAGCGCTTCTCGTCGCGCAGACCCTCGACGTCCACCTTGAGCAGCCCGTTGGCGTCATCGGCGAAGAAGCCTTCCTTCATGCCTTGGATGGTGATCGTCTTCTCGACCGGCTGGCCGAGCATCCGACCGGCATAGGTCCACTGGTTGCCGATGGCCAGCGGATGATAATCGACCGCACGCAGCTTGGCGGGTCCGGCGGTGGTCGCGCCCTTGGCACAGGCGGCGGTCAAGGCCAACGCGGCCAGGGGGACAAGAAGACGTCGCATCATGGGCTCCTCGGTTGGGCCTCGCCATCGTGACCAGCGTCGGCGCTTTTCAGGCGCTCCTCCGCCTCCTGGGCGGCGCGCCTCACGGCCTCCTCGGGGTGTCCCGAGGCCAGCGTGAACAGGAAAGCCTCGGCGTCCCTTCCGCCGAGCTGGGCCACGACGCTGATCAAGGCGATCACGAACTGCGGATCGCGGGTCTGGCCCATCTCGATGAGCGCGGAGACTGCCCGAGGATCGCCGATGGCTCCCAGTGCCCCCACCGCACGCATCGCCACCTCGCGGTCCGAATCCTTGAGCCGCTCCATCAGAGCGGGGACGGCGGCGGCATTCTTGCGGTCGGCCAGGACCTGCACCGCATAGTCGCGCAGCCTCGGATCGGGTGAGGACAGATCGGCGATGAGCTCGGCGTCGGTCTTGGAGAGGGCGTCGAGGTGCAGCGCGCCGCTCTTGACCGCCTCATCGAGGGCCTCTGCGAGCGCCTTGCGGAACGAGGGCACACGCGCCGCATGGTCGGTGGCGAGGAACCTGGCCCGGCCCAGGCCGGTCGCCTGGTAGCGATCAACCTCGCCGGGCCGACGCAGCTCCAGCACCGCCCCGATCTCGGCCCTGGACGTGCCGTCTTCCTCCAGCGTCTCGCGGGTGAAGGCGAGCTCCACCCGGCAGCGCAGCGCCTTCAGGTCCGCCGGCCGCGGCTTGGTGGTCGCAGCCAGAAGCACGAAGCGCCTGGAGCGGCTGAAGGCAGCCTCTGCCTCGACCCGCAGGTCGTCACCGGACATGGCCAGCGCCGGGTTGCGCTGAACAGTGCTTTCAGAGAGCTGGAGGCGGTCGATGTAGTACGGCGTCGGCTTGGCCGGCTTGCTACAGCCGGAAGCAGCCGCGACCAAGAAGACGAGGATTTTCGCGAGCTTCGACACGTTCGCCGACCCTACCCTCGACCCTGAGGGAGCGTCAAGAAGCGGAGGCTGTTATCGCCCGCCAACCCGCGTGCCGATGAACCATCGAGGCCTCGCCATGCCCCCATTCTCTGCTGCCGCCCGTCCGCCGCCCGCTCCCGCGCAGACGGTTGATCGAGATGCGGCTCCCACCATCGATCTGCTCGCCTTCGCGGACTACCCGCCCCAAGCGCGCTGCGTACCCGACGAGGCCCAGGCAGAGAAGGCGACCTGGCTCTCCGCCGTCATCACCGAGCGCGTCCACGCCGACCAGTACGAGCTGCCGGCGTTCCCCGCGCTTGCGGTCCGGGTGCTCAACATCATGCAGCAGCCCGAGCCCGACATGGCCGAGCTGGTGCGGACCATCCACGCCGACGCTGCCATCTCCGCCCAGCTGCTGCGAATGGCCAACTCGGCCTTCTACTCGCGCGGCGTGGAGGTGAGCACCGTCCGCGACGCCGCGGTGCGACTGGGCATGAAGGCGGTCTCCAACGTGGCCGTCGCCGCCGCCACTCGCGCCATGCTCGACGCTCAGGAGCGCGAGTATCGCGACACCTTTCCCGAGCAATTCAAGCGGCTGGCCTCCTACTCCGTGCAATGCGCGGCGAGCTCGCGCTGGCTCGCGCTCTGGCTCCACCAGGCTGACCAGGAACAGGCCTTCCTGGGCGGCCTGCTGCACGACATCGGCAAGCTGGTTGCCCTGCGCGCGCTGGCCGGCATGGTGCAAGACGGCGATGCCGCGCCCGACCTGCCGGCAGTGGTCGTCGGGGCGGCGCTCGAGGAATGCCACGTTGCCCTGGGCTCCGAGCTTGCCTTCTTCTGGAGCTTGCCGGGCTACGTCGGGCACGTGTGCCAGCAGCACCATCAGCCCAAGCCGGAGGCCGCGCCGACCAACCGGGTGCTCCACCTCATCCGCATCGCCTCCGCGCTGTACGAATCGCGCACCGACCCCCTGCACCGCCGCTCGCTTCCCGACGAGCTGGCATGGAGCGCCCAGGCCATCGGCCTCGCCACGGAGCCGCTGGAGGCCATTGCCGGCGAACTCAAGCGCCTGGGCGGCGCGAGCCCCAACCTGTAGCACCGGGAAGGGTCGC
>JACRCT010000666.1 GCA_016218885.1 Deltaproteobacteria bacterium
CAGGACGAGCGCGCGCGCGCGGTCGACCTCCTCCGGTAGCACGGGCGCTCCAGGGCTCTTCTGGAAGCCATGGTCGGTGAGCATCAGGTAGACGTGGGGAGTGATGCCCACGTGCTCGAAGAGCTTCGCGGCGCACTTCTGCGGGCAGCCATCGAGCACCACCAGCTGGTCGCAATCGCGCGCCGGCACCACGAAGCCGCCAAGGTGCGCGCCGACCCCCGCCAGGCAGGACATCTTGCCCAGCCCCTCACGGGTCATCCGCAGCGCAAGCTCGTTGGTGATCTGTCCGACGTTGGAGGCCCCGGAGCACGCAAAGACGAGAGTCGCCCTCTCGCTGCTGCCGCAGCCGCATCCGATTGCCCGGTCAGTGCTCATGGCCTACCCCTTCGCCGCGGCCGCGGTGATCCAACCGACGATCTCGGCGGCCTTGGGGAGCTTGCCCGAGCACTTGACCTCTTCGTTGATGACCAGAGCAGGGGTCATCATCACCCCGTAGGCCATGATGTCGTCGAGCTTCTCGACCTTGGTCAGGCTCGCGGCGACGCCAGCCTGCGCGATCGCCTTCTCCGTCTCCGCGAAGAGCTGTCTGCACTTCGCGCACCCGGTTCCCAGCACCTTGATCTCCATGGCTACCTCCTG
The DNA here is from genome assembly GCA_016218885.1 of Deltaproteobacteria bacterium. Lineage (GTDB taxonomy): Bacteria > Myxococcota > Myxococcia > Myxococcales > UBA5297 > JACRCT01. The sequence continues at coordinate 640 of JACRCT010000666.1, forward strand.
AGGGACGTCGGCCTTTTTCAGCGATGACGAGACTGGGGAATGCAGGCTTCTAGAAGAGCGCTCCGTACGCCAGGCCCACGATCGTGGAGAGCCCGATGACGAGCGAGACGTAGACCACCGTCTTCGAGGTGCCGAGCACGCTGCGGATGACGATCATCGAGGGCAGCGAGAGGGCCGGGCCAGACAGCAGCAGGGCGAGCGCGGGGCCCTTGCCCATCCCCGAGCCGATCAGGCCCTGGAGGATGGGAACCTCGGTGAGGGTGGCGAAGTACATGAACGCGCCGACCACCGAGGCGAAGAGGTTGGCCTGGAGCGAGTTGCCCCCGACCAGACGCGCGACCCACTCGCTGGGGATCAGGCCCTCGTGCCCGGGACGTCCCAGCAGAAAGCCGGCGACGAGCACTCCGCCGAAGAGCAGGGGAAGGATCTGCTTGGCGAAGGTCCAGGAGGAGGAGGTCCACTCCGAGAGCTCGTCCTTCTTGAACCATCGCCAGAGCATCCCCGTCAGCCCCACCCCGAGGACCGCGGTGATCCCCCATTTCGCGCCGAAGATCGCCGCCCACACGCCCTGCTCGTCCGAGCCGGGCTTGCCCCAGTTGGCGAAGACGAGCAACCCGATCATCGCCGCGAAGTAGAGGCCGTCCTGCCACAGCGCGCGCGACGTGGCGAGGGCCTGAGGCAGGACCGCGCTGGCTTTGGCGCGAGCGCGCTCCTCCTTGAGGAAGATCAGGTGCATCAGCAGCCCGATCACCACCGAGAACACGATCGCGGAGACGGCGCGGGCGACGCCCAGCTCGAATCCGAGGATCCGGGCGGTGAGGATGATCGCCAGGACGTTGATGGCCGGCCCGGAATAGAGGAACGCGCTCGCCGGCCCGAGCCCGGCGCCGCGCTTGTGGATCCCCGAGAAGAGCGGCAGCACGGTGCATGAGCAGACCGCGAGGATCGTCCCGGACACTGCTGCGACCGGGTAGGCGACCCGTTTCGAGGCGTTCGGACCCAGGTACTTCATCACCGACGCCTGGCTCACGAAGACGCTGATGGCCCCGGCGATGAAGAAGGCAGGCACCAAGCACAGCAGCACGTGGTCACGGGCGTATTCGTGCAGCATGGCGAAGGCTTCGAGGAGCGCGCCCTGCACCCGCGCCGCCTCGGTCGGCAGGAAGAAGGCCGAGAGGAAGACCAAGAGGATGATTCCCAGCTTCTTGCGCTCGCTCATGTCATTCCGCACTTCCCTCGATGGCTTCTGGCCGAAGCGGTCATTGGCGGATCAGCCAAGTTGCCAAGCAGACCCCGCTGTCGAGCGCTGCTCTCCAGGCGGCCGCGTCCAGCCCTTGTCGGGGAGCCCGGCGCGCACGCTTGTACGAGCGTGCCAGCGCCTGACCTGGGGATTGAGGTTGGGGCCTGACGGGCAGGGTTGCCTACTGCAGGGCCTTGCGTACCTGGGCTTCGGTCACGTCGCCCTGCAGCAGCTCCCGGACCGCCCCCCCCTCGGTGAGGAAGTAGATGCCGGGGACAGCCATCATCGGCTGCTTCTCGCGATAGGCGGAGGCGAAGGCCTCCTGCGTGTCCATGTGGATGCGCTCCACGGGGATGGCGGCCCCGCTCAAGGCCGCCTGCAGCGCGCTCCACGAAGCGTCGATCGACTTCTGAGTGCATTCGCAGGCGCGCTCCTTGTCGATGAACACGATTCGGCCGATCGCGGGCTTGCCGGCGGGCTCCTTCGCCTGCGCCACGGGGGCCACCGCAGCACTCGGGGTCGCCGGCTGCTCGGTGGTGGTCTTGGCCTGACAGGCACCGACGACCCATGACAGGCAGGCCAGGGCAGCGATCGAATGACGACGCATGCGGCTCTCCTTGGTTCGGATTGGCAATCTGGCCAAGCGGTCCCTCACGTCCCCGTGCGAGCGCGAGCGGAGCCATTGCGCAGCACGGCGTCAACGCAGTCGAAGAACCTCAGGATGCAGGGCACCTTCAGCCGGTAGAACACCTGCAGACCTTGCTTCCGGTCTGCCACGAGGCCGGCCCGCTTCATCAGGCTCAGGTGCTTGGACACCGTGGACATGTCGGCGCCGACCAGTCTCTGCAGCTCGCAGACGCAGCGCTCTCCCTCGGAGAGCGCGTCGATCATCTGGAGCCTGCTGGGGTGGGCCATCGCCTTGATGACCCGCGCCCGCCTCTCGAAGCTGCTCTCGTCCATGGCGTAGTTGGCAATAACGCCAAGCACTGGACCTTGTCAACCTGCTTGGAGTGGTCGTCGCCGCGCGGAACTTTCCGAGCTGGGGGCCACCCAGGCCAAGCTGACTACGCACCAAGCCCCACCTCTGGGCCGATCATCGAACACCATCGCTCAGCGGCACATTGAGGGCCCGTAGGAGATGGATCTCGTCCGCGAGGACGGAGCCTGGCGCATCGATCTGCCCGTCGGGTCGCCCTGAGCTCTGAGCGCGAGCGCGGGCCTGCCTACCCGTTCACCTTCTTACGCGCCGCGTGGACAATCTGCTCGCGCGCGCCGCCCTTGGCGATG
>JACRCT010000682.1 GCA_016218885.1 Deltaproteobacteria bacterium
CTCCAATGAAGCGGCGGAAGGCGGGATTGCTGGCCAGGTAGGCCCCGGCAGGGTCCTTGAGCCAGACCAGGTCAGGGATGGTGTTGATCAGCGTTCGCAGCCGGGTGCGCTCGGCGAGCAGGGCCGCCTCCGTCGTCCTGCGCTCGGTCACGTCCTGGATGGAGCCGCGCATCCACACCACCTGCCCGTTCTCGCTGACCGGATGGCCGATGGTGCGCACCCACTTGCGGCTCCCCTTGGCGCTCACCATCTCCAGCTCGAGGTCGTAGGGGGTTCCCATCTCCACGGCTCGGCGCAGGGCGTCGTCGATCCTCAGGCGCGACTCCCCCTGAAAGAAGCTCAACCCGAAGGAGGCATCCACCTTCATCGCGGGGTCGACGTCGTGGATGCGCGCGACCTCGTCGGTCCATCCGCCCTCTCCGGTCTTGGGATCGAAGTCCCAGGCGCCGATGTGGGCGATGGCGCTCATCTCGCGCAGCAGCGCGTCCTTCTCCTGCAGCGCGCACTCGGCCTGCTTGCGGTCCGTCACGTCCATCACGAAGCCGTGCCAGAGGATGCCTCCGTCCGGCTCCCGCGTGGGGACTGCCCAGCCCTCCACCCAGCGCAGCCCCTTGTTCGGGTGGAGATAGCGGTAGACGTCGTGCCAGGGCGACGGGCCGCGCGCGGCCTCGGCGATGACCTGCTTGGCGTGCTGCGCATCGTCCGGATGGATCCCGGCTGCCCAGTCCGAGCCATCCACGGCCAACGTGGCGCCGGGCACGCCGAACAGGTCTTCGACCGCCGCGGTGGTGAATGGCCAGCAGACGCTGCCATCTGGCCGCAGCTTGAAGGAGCAGATGACCCCCGGCACGCTGGCGGCGATCTTGGCCAACTGCTCCTGCATCTCGACCCGCTCGCGCAGCGCCTCCTCCGCCTTCCGTCGCTCGGTGATGTCGCGAGAGATGCCGAACAGGCCGATGACCTTCCCCGCGGCATCGCGCAGGGGCCCCTTGGTCGACAAGAAGGTGACCTCGCCATCGGCGGTGGCCACCTCCTCCTGGAACGTCACCGACCGCTCCTGCGCCATCGCCGCCCGGTCATTGGCGCGGATGACCTCCACCTCCTGCGGCGAGAACACCGCAGAGTCGTCTTTCCCAAGCATCTCTTCGGCTGGCCTACCCGCCACCCGCGCCGCCTCGCGGTTGAACAGCAGGTATCGGCCCTCGGCGTCCTTGACGAAGATCACGTCGGTGGAGCTGTTGGCAATGGCGTCGAGGAGCTGCAAGGCGCGCAACCGCTCGGCCTGGACCTCGCGCTCGCGGAGCGCGGCAGCCAGGTCCTGTCGCTGCCGGTAGGCGTAGGCGCCACCGGCGAACGTGACGAAGACCAGCAGGCCTGCCAGCGAGATCCACAGCGAGTCTCCAGCCGCCTCGCCGCGGAGCTCAGCGGTATCCAGCTTGGCCACCAGGAACCAGTCCGTGCCCGACACGGCCCGCACCACTCCTAGGACGGGCACGTTGCGGTAGTCCACTCCCTCCACCATGCGGCCCAGGCCGACCTCGCCGCGCAACGCCTGGGCCGCCAACAACTTCTGGTCCGACGCCGGCACCTGAAGCACGGCGGCGGCGTCTGCCCAGTGACGGAGCTCGTTGAGGTAGAGCACCTGGTCTCCACTCCGCCGGAACAGCAGGGTCTCGCCGCTGACGCTGGGGATGGGCCAGGTCTGCAGCGTCGGGAACAGATAGACGTTCGGGTCGATGCGCAGCACGACCACCGGCGAGCGGCCCTTCACCCTCGCCAAGGGGACCAGGAAGTCCAAGCGGACGCGTCCCGACTGGTCGCGATAGGGCCCCACCAGGCTGGATGCCTGGTCGACGCCAGTCCGGAGAGCGGCAGTGCGCAAGGCGGGGTCGATCGCCTGGGGCGCACCGCTGGAGCTCCATCGCGCCTCGCCGCCCTCGTCGAAGAGCAGCACCTCCTGGAAGGCGTGCTTGCTGCGGTACTCCTCGAGCCGGCTTCCCAGGAGCTCGCGGCTCGCCGGGTCACCGCCTTCTTCGAATCGGAGATAGGTGCTGGCGAAGAAGTGGCTGGTCTGGACGAAGCGGGCATCCGCGCGCCGCTCCTCGAGCCAATCGGAGATCTGACGCAGCTTGAGGTCGGCGATGGTCTGCAATCGCGCCACTTCCTGCCTCTTGCGTTGCTGGTAGTTGCTGGCGATGCCGGCGCCGGTCAAGGCGACCATGACGATGGCCAACAAACCCAGGGGCAGGGCCAGCGACCGCAACCTCGACGTCGGCGCCGGCGCAGCACCGGTCTCGGCCAGCATGCGCCGCATCATCAGGAAGAGCAGCACCGAGGTGACCACCACGAACAGCCAGCCCTTGAGCGTGCTGGCCAAGACCATCTCGGCCGGGTCGTGCAGCAACCACTCCACGACCTTGTCCGAGACGAGCATCCACAGTGCGGCAAACGCCGCGTAGAGCAAGACGACAGTGAGGATGCCGGCGTTCCTTCCGGGCGAGCCGCTCGTGGCTTGGGGACGGGAAGGAGGCGGCTCGGGTGATGCGGGGTTCAAGCACGCTCCCTTGGTACGGCTGCCCTACATGAACGCGGTGCGCGACACGCACGTGGGCTGGTCTCGAGGTTCGGCGCGCCGGGCGGCCCCTGAAAAAATACATCCCCGGGGCCACACGACCTAGCGCACCAGGCTCGGGCATGCCGAGGAGCTGATCGGCCCTTGAGAGCGGTGCTCGCAGCTCTGGACCCCGCGAGCGCTGGCTCGCGGGCGGGGAGATGGGCGCTCAGCCCTTGTACTCGGACTCGATGACCGCCTCGCGCCGCTTGTACTCGACCTTGTCGATGCGCCCCTTCTGATAGAGCTCCTTCAGCTTGTCGAGCTTGAGGTCGCTACGGGTCTTGAGCTGGCGGATGACCTGGTCGTACTTGACGCGATCGATCCTGCCGGACTTGAGAGCCGCCTTGGCCTTGGTGACGGTGTCGAAGACCGGCCCCGCGGGCCGGGGCTCCTCGGCCGCCGGAGCCTTCGCCGAATCACCCGCTGGGGCGACCGCCGGAACCGCTTCGAGCGGAGTGAGCTTGACCACCACGTTCGGCTCGCTGTCGGGGCCCAGGGTCAAGGTCTGGGGCACATATCCCGCCTTCTCCACCGTGAGCTGGGTCGACTTCTTGAGCTTCAACCGATAGGGCGTGGTCCCGAGCTCCGCCCCTTCGAGAAGCACCTTCGCTTCCGAAGGGGTAGAGGCGATGTTGAGCTCGATCGCCAGCGCGGCCGGCTCCACGGCCGGCTCCGGCGCTCCAGGGTCGGACTTGCATGCGCAGACGTTGACCAGCAGCAGGACCAGCGCCACAGCTGAGGACCGCATGGAGCTCCCTTCTTCGTTCCCGGTGATAGGGAGAGCCAAATCCATCCCGGGAGACGAGTCAAGGCGCCAAGAGAGAGCCTTCCCGCCCCGTCGGCCATGAAGAGCCCGGCGTCACGGCCAGGCGATGGCCCTGCTCACGTAAGCCACCTTGGCACCTCGCCGCCTGGGACGAGAGCTCTGGTAACCCGACCCCAACAGGACGGCCTCGCCGGAGATCTGTAGACTGCCCCCGCCATGCCCGCTGCGCTCAGCCTGGAGCACATCTCCAAGCGCTTCGGCGCCGTCGCCGCCCTCGAGGACGTGTCCCTGCAGATCGAGCGCGGCGAGATCTTCGCCCTGGTCGGAGAGAACGGCGCGGGCAAGACCACGCTGATGAACGTGGTCTATGGCCTCTACAAGCCTGATCGCGGCTCGGTGCAGGTCTTCGAGCGCGCCGAAATCATCGATTCGCCGGCCAAGGCCATCTCGCTGGGCGTGGGCATGGTGCACCAGCACTTCATGCTCGTCCCGCCCCTCACCGTCGCCGAAAACGTGGTGCTGGGCCGCGAGCCCAAGCGCTGGGGCCTGCTCGATCGGCGTGAGGCCGTGGCCCGGGTCAAGGCGGTCGCGGACCAGTTCGGCTTCGAGGTCGACCCCCACGTGCGCGTCGAGCAGATCGGCGTGGGGATGCAGCAGCGCGTGGAGATCATCAAGGCGCTCTACCGCGGCGCACAGCTGCTCATCCTCGACGAGCCCACCGCGAACCTGACTCCCCAGGAGGCCGACGACCTGTACCGGGTGGTCCGCGGTCTCGCCCAGGCCGGCAAGACGGTGATCTTCATCTCCCACAAGCTGCGCGAGGTCCTGGCGGTCGCCCATCGCATCGGCGTGATGCGGCGCGGCCGGCTGGTCTCGGTCGTCAAGGCGGCGGACACCAACGCCACTGCTCTCTCGGAGCTGATGGTGGGCCGCGAGGTCGCGGGGATGGAGCGGGGCCCGGCGGCGGCACCTCCGGCAGGCGAGCCCCTGCTGCGCGTCGGCGCGGTGAGCGCGCTCAACGATCGCGGCCGGCCGGCTCTGAGCGAGGTGAGCTTCGAGCTGCGCGCCGGCGAGATCCTGGCGGTCGCCGGCGTGGACGGGAACGGGCAGGCCGAGCTCGCCGAGGTGCTCACCGGCCTGCGGCGTACCTCGGCGGGGAGCCTGTCGGTCGGCGGCCAGGAGCTGGCGGGCCAGGGCCCCCACCTGTTCCGCGAGGCGGGCGTCGCGCACGTCCCCTCGGATCGGCAGCAGCGAGGCCTGTGCCTGCCGATGCGCGTTGACGAGAACCTCTCGCTCGGCCGGCATGCGCGCGAGCCGTTCGCCAGCGGGGCCTTCATCGATCGCGCCGGGCGGGCGCAGGCGGCAGCACGCCTCTGCTCCGAGTACGACATCCGTCCGCCCGATCCCGCGCTTGCCGCGCGAGCGCTCTCCGGAGGCAACCAGCAGAAGGTGATCGTCGCCCGGGAGATCGATGCGGGCCCCAAGGTGCTGGTGGTCGTCCAGCCGACGCGCGGCCTGGATGTCGGCGCCATCTCCACGGTTCACGGTCGGCTGCGCCGCGAGCGCGACCGCGGTCGCGCGGTGCTCCTCATCTCGCTCGACCTCGACGAGGTGCTGGCGCTGGGCGACCGCATCCTCGTCCTCTATGGCGGGCAGGTGATGGGCATCGTCCCCGGCGAGGGCGCGGATGAGAAGGCGCTCGGGCGCATGATGCTCGGACAGCGCAGCGAAGCGGCGGAGGCCCCTCGTGCCTGACGCCCTCCCCTCTTTCCCCGCTCCCACCGCCGGGGCGCCGAAACCCTCCGCTCCGACACCCCCGCCCGCCCTCGCCGCGATGGCGACGAATGGCTGGCGCGTGCGGCTGTTCGGCCCCCAGAACCACTTCGTGCTGGTCCCGGTCCTCTCGGTGCTGGCCGCTCTGGCGATCTGCTTCGTGGCCATCTGGCTCACCGGCCGCGACCCGCTCTCGGGCTACCTGAAGATGTTCGCGGGCGGCCTGGGCAGCCTGCGCGGGCTGGGCGACTCGAGCGTAAAGGCGTCGGTGCTGGCCCTCACTGGCCTCTCGGTGGCGGCGGCCTTCTCGGTCGGGCTCTTCAACATCGGCGCGGAGGGACAGCTCGTCGTCGGAGCGATCGCCGCCGCCTTCGTGGGACAGGCGATCGAGCCGGGGTCGGCCTGGGTCCACCTGCCGCTGTGCCTGCTCGCCTCGGCGCTCGCGGGCGGCCTGTGGGGCCTCGTCCCCGCCTGGCTCAAGGTGCGTCGCGGCGTCCACGAGGTGATCTCGACGATCATGCTCAACTGGATCGCCATCCACCTGGTCGAGAGCTGGCTGGTGGTAGGGCCGCTCGCGGCGCGCTCCACCGAGAGCCACCACTCGCTGCCGGGCACCGCGCAGATCGCCGCGACCGCCGAGCTGCCGCGCTTCCTGGGACAGCGCAGCGACCTGGGACTGGGAATCGTGGTGGCGGCAGCTGCGGCGATGGGGCTCTACGTGCTCCTGCAGCGGACCTGGCGCGGCTTCGAGATGCGGGCGATCGGGTGCTCCGTGGAGGCGGCCCGCTACGCCGGCATCCGCGTCGCCCGGCGCACCTACCTGGCGATGGCCCTCGCCGGGGCCTGTGCAGGGCTGGCGGGCGCGGTGCTTATCCTGGGGGTGCACCGCCAATACCCGTCGGTCTTCCACGCCGGATATGGCTTCGACGGCATCGCCATCAGCCTCATCGGCGGCAACCACCCGCTGGGCGCGCTCATCGCCGCGGCGTTCTTCGGAGTCATCCGCGCCGGCGGCACGCACCTGCAGCTTCTGCAGATCCATCGAACCTTCCCCGAGCTCATCCAGGGGCTCGCCTTGCTCTTCGTCGCCGGGCAGATGGTCACCCGCCACCTCCTGGCCAAGGCGGCAGGGAGCAAGGCCCTCGCACCGTCCCTTTCCCAGGCAGAGAGGGAGAAGCAGCGGCCATGATTCGCTTCGTCGAGGCCATCCTCGCGTCGACCCTCGATTTCGCGCCCTCGGTGGTGCTGGCCGCGCTCGGCGGCGTCATCTCCGAGCGCTCCGGGGTGGTCAACCTGGGGCTGGAGGGGATGATGCGCCTGGGAGCCTTCTTCGCGGCCGTGGCCACGCTCTCCACCGGAAGCCCCTGGCTCGGCCTGGGCGCGGGAATGCTCGCCGCTGCCGCCGCCGCGCTCGTGCACGGCTATCTCTCCATCCGCTGGCGCAGCGACCAGGTGGTGAGCGGCATCGCCTTGAACCTCGTGGCGCTCGGCGGGGTGACCTTCCTGGTCGAGGCCCTCTACGGGCGCACCGACACCGAGCCCTCGGCTGCGCTGGGCAAGGTCATCATCCCCGGCATCGAGGGCGTTCCCTTCCTGCGCGCGTTCTCCAACCACTCCTGGCTCGCCTGGTGTGCGCTGCTGGCGCCGGTGCTGATGCACCTCTTGCTGTATCGGACGGCGCTCGGGCTGCGCATCCTCGCGGTCGGAGAGAAGCCGCAGGCCGCGGCCACGCTGGGCATTCGAGTGAACCGGCTGCGCTACGGGTGCGTCATCGCCAGCGGCCTTCTCGCCGGCCTTGGCGGCGCCTCGCTCTCGGTCTCCACGCTGAACCAGTTCAACAACCACATGCCTGCCGGGCAGGGCTTCATGGCGCTGGCGGCCATGGTCTTCGGCAAGTGGACGCCGCTGGGCGCGTTCGGAGCGGGCCTCTTCTTCGCCGCCGCCAACGCCCTGCGCATCAGCCTCGCCTCGTCGCTGCCCTGGGTGAGCGACGTGGTGCCCTCCGGGTTCCTGCTCGCCCTGCCCTACGCGCTCACCCAGGTGCTGCTCGCGGGATTCGTGGGCAGGGCGCGCGCGCCAGCCGCGGACGGGGTGCCCTACGACCCTGAGCTGAGGTAGGGACGAAGCTCCCCTCGAGATACGGACAGGAGTCGCTGTGCCATCCAGCCTGGAAGACCAGATCGTCGCCACCGAAGAGCGCCTGCGGCAGGCCATGCTCCACTCCGACCTCGCCGTGCTCGACGAGCTGATCGCCCCGGAGCTCCTCTTCACCACGCATGATGGCCATCTGGTCGGCAAGCAGGACGACCTGGCGTTTCACCGCTCCGGTGCCTTCAGGTTCCACGGTCTGGAGCCCTCCGAGACCCGAATCGAGGCCAAGCCCCAGCTGGCCATCGTCTCGGTGCGCATGCGCCTGACCGGCACGTATAACGGCACCCGCGTCGCGGAGGACTTGCGCTACACGCGTGTCTGGCAGAGAACCCCGGGCATGGCTTGGCAGGTCATCGCCGGCCACGCCAGCGTGGTTCGGTGAAGTCCGGCGGAGGCCTGGGCAGGCTCCTCGGATTCGGGCGGTCGAGGATCTGGCAACGCTGTCGACCTGTGCAGCCTGGCAGCCAAGCCAGCCATCCGCGGTGGTAGCCTCACTGCCATCTCGACACCCGGAAGGAGATCTCCATGTCGACCCGGATCGCGTTCATCGCCGCGTTGTTCCTGTCGCCAGCGGCCGCCCCCGCAGCCGACCCCGAAGCGCTCCTCCAGATGTGCAAGCGCGACGCACGCAACGCGCTCAGCAGAGCCAAGACCGACCCCGAGGCGGGCGCGCGCACACTCCAGTCCGTGCAGGAGCGCTGTGTCGACGGACCAGAGGCCAGCGTCCTCAAGGCGTTGCCGGGCTACGCCGACGTGCTCCGCGACACCTCCGCTGCCAGAGAGACCCTCAATGCAGGCCGGGCCAAGGAAGAGGCCGCTGCCTCGCAGGCGCAGGCTAGCGCCCTTGCGTCCGGTCCCGGTGGCGATCGAAAGGCGATCGACGCTCGCTGGAAGGCCCGGCCTCCACGTTGCCAGTCGGCGGAGGCGTTCGACCAGGCCGCGGGGAATCGGTCCGAGGCGTCCGGCGCCGCGCGCATCTCGGGGCTCGAAGGCGCCGGCCTGCGCCAGGCCAAGACCAACCCCCGCCTCTTCTCCGGACGGGACTCCAGCGGGCGGATGCCGGCGCTCAGCGCGGACGAGCACCTGGTGCGCCTGATGTGCGGAGTCGAGACCGAGGGGATCGACCCCTACTTCAACCCCGACCACGCCCTCTTTGCCGCCCAGCTCTTCGACGACGACCACCGCGTCAAGCTCGCCCGAGTGGTGCAGAACGAGCCCGCCGGCTCACCTCGCCTGCCGCTGCTCAAGACCGCCCTGGCGCACTACTGCTTCGTGGCGACGGAGTGGAGCGTCGAGCGCCACTACGACCCCTTTCTCTATTGCCAGGAGGCCGTTGGGGCGCCCCCCGGGGCCACCGAGGTCGAGAAGGCGATGGACGCGCTCTACGCCGGCCGGGACTTCGAGAAGCAGAACATGGCGTTCCTCGCCCGCCGCGGGGTGGACGCGATGCGGGAGGTGATGGCCGCCTTCGGGCAGATAGAGGAGCGGTACCCGAGGATGAAAGCGGCGTTCCGGGACTCGGCCGTCCAGGCACGTGAGCGCTTCGAGGCGCGCCGCAAGACCTACTCCGCGGCCTTCGCCGTGCTCGACCCGCTCACGGCCCGGCTGCTCGACGACCCGACCGGCGCGCCGCCTGCGAGCTGCGAGGAGCAGCTGCTCGGGCTGCGCTCCGTCCTCGCCAAGGAGATTCCTCCCCGGGACGAGGAGAGCCTGTTGCAGCTGCGCGCGGGCCACCCGCTCGGTTACCAGATCACCGAGGCGCTGGCCTGGTGCTATCTGGGTCGCGGAAAGCTCGCCAAGGCTGACCTTGAGGCTGGAGCGCTGCGCAAGGGCGTGCGTCGCGTGACCCTCGCCGAGGAGATCGCCCTCTCCCGCGAGCAGGCGATGCTGGCGGTCGAGGCTGAGCTCAAGACCCGGGAGAAGATCGTCGCGGCCGTCCCCAACTACGAATGCCGCTTCCAGTACCCGGTGCCGCTGCCTGGCTCGATGGGTCATCCACCGCGGTTCGACGAGATGGCCGAGTCCAAGGCTCGCTTCGAGCGGCGCGGCGAGCGGAGCCAGGAGCCGGCGGTCGTCGTGTCGCAGAAGCCGGTGTCGGACGGAGTGGAGATCACCTTCACGAAGTACACCTCCACCTCGAAGTACCGCGACCTGCAGTGCAAGGAGACCGACAAGATCGACCACTTCGTGGTGGACGGGAATCGCGTCAAGCCGATCTATCGGAAGAGCTGCTGGGAGGTGGGCCCGGTCAAGACCGCCGTCTACACCCACCAGGAGAAGGCCGTGATCATCGCCCCCGAGGACGCAGCGCTGGTGAAGCCCGGCATGCAGCTCGTGCTGCTGGTGAATGCCGCCACTCCAGGCGATGCCGCCCTCCTGCTCGCGGGTCCGCCAGGAAAGGGGGCCAAGGAGGCGGCCGTGCTCGAGGGAATCGCACTCGCCCGGTGACGCTCGCTTCAACCCGCGCGCAGCGACCAGCACCACCTCCGGCGGATTGCGCAGGCTCAGGGCGGGCCCGCCGCGGCCGTAGCCGAGCCCGGAGCCATCTGCCCCGCACCCGATACCCCTGGTGCCTTATCAGGCCTTTGAAGCTCGGACCGGCTCCGAATGAGGGGGACCTTGGACAACGACGCCGTCTTGCCAGCCGTCGCAACGACCGAGCTGGGTCGCCCGACCCGGACCGACTACGCCGAGATCACCTGGAGGTGCCCATGCCTTCGCGCCCCAGGACGCACTCGAACGACAATCTCCACGTCCCTGCCGAAGGCGGTAAGGAACTTGATGAGCCGCTCGGTCGAGAACCCCGACAGCCGCCCTCTCAGCAGGGCAGAAATCTTCGGCTGGTCGACTCCCAGAATCTTCGCCGCCGCAGCCTGAGTGAGCCCCAGGGTCGAGATAGCCTCGGCGATCTTCGCGGTCAGCTCGGCCTTCGCGAGCGTTTCCTCAGGCATCGCAACGTCGAGATCCTCGAAGACGTTGCCGCTGCTTCGCGTGAGCTTGGTCTTGCGTTTCATGGGGGACTCCCGCCTTCCTTCCCTCAGTGTTGCTGGGCTTCCAGAACCTCTCTGAGCCGCCGCCTCACCGTCTCGATGTCCTCCGGGTTCGTCCTGATGCCCTTGCGCGACTTCTTCTGGAATGCATGGAGCACGTAGACGGCGCCCGCGACCTTGAGCGTGTAGACCGCCCGGTACGTGTTCCTGTCGAAATCATCCACAACCTCCAGCACTCCTGCGCCCCCGAAGCCGCTGAGCGGTTTGGCATCCGGGTGCTTGCTGCCCGCCTGGGCGAGGTAGAGGGCGTAGCCCATCACTTGCCGGACCTCCTCGGGGAAGGCCCTCAAGTCCTCCTTGCTCCTCCCGACCCAGAAGAGCCGCTTAAGCTCTCGGTTCATCTGAAGGCAATCATGCCAATTGTGGCATACCACGGCAAGCCTTCAGTCCGAAGCCATGCGTAGAGCCTGCTATCGGCTGCGCTCATGCCCGTTCTTGGTCACAGCGCTTCAACCCGCGCGCAGGGTGACCAGCACCACCTCCGGCGGATTGCGCAGGCGCACAGCCGGCCCACCGCGGCCGTAGCCGAGCCCGGAGCTGACCAGGAGCCAGTTGCCCCGCACCTCATACAGCCCACGCAGGTAGGGCTGCCCCACGCCCCGCGCGATGCGCTCGGTGATCCCCGGCAGGACGATCTGGCCGCCGTGCGTGTGGCCCGAGAAGCAGACCACCCCCGCGTCCTGAGGCAGACGGTCAGCACTGCGGGGCTGGTGGGCGAGCACCAACCGCGTGCCGGCGCTGGGCACGTCGGCGAAGGCCAGCGCCACGTCCTCCTGGCCGACCTGGGCGTCGTCCACTCCGACGATCCACGCCGGCGCGCCGCGGACGTCGACCTTCTGCGCCCGGTTGCGCAGCACGCGGTAC
>JACRCT010000683.1 GCA_016218885.1 Deltaproteobacteria bacterium
CTCGAGATAGGCCTTCTTCCCCTCCTGGGCCTCCTCGGACATGTAGTAGAGGAGCGTGGCGTTGCCGGCGAGCTCCTGGATGCCCGCCTGCCCATCGAGCCCGGCGTTGAACGCCGACTTGAGCAGGCGCAGCGCGAGCGGGCTCTTGTCGAGCATCTCGCGGCACCAGGCCACGGTCTCCTTCTCCAGATCGGCCAGCGGCACGACGGCGTTGACGAGCCCCATCTCCAGCGCCTGCTTCGCGTCGTACTGGCGGCACAGGAACCAGATCTCCCGCGCCTTCTTCTGGCCGACGATGGACGCGAGGTAGGAGGCCCCGAAGCCACCGTCGAAGCTGCCCACCTTCGGGCCGGTCTGGCCGAAGCGCGCGTTGTCGGCGGCGATGGTGAGGTCGCACACGATGTGCAGCACGTGGCCCCCGCCGATGGCGTAGCCGGCCACCATCGCGACCACGGGCTTGGGCAGCGAGCGGATCTGCTTCTGCAGGTCGAGCACGTTCAGGCGCGGCACGCCGTCGGCGCCCAGGTAGCCCTCCTTGCCGCGGATGCGCTGATCGCCGCCCGAGCAGAAGGCCTGATCGCCCGCGCCGGTGAGGATGGCGACGCCGACCTTCGGATCCTCGCGCACGTCCTCGAAGGCGCGCTGCAGCTCGGTGAGCGTCTGCGGCCGGAAGGCATTGCGGACCTCGGGGCGGTTGATGGTGATCTTCGCGATGCCGCTCCACTTCTCGTAGATGACGTCCTTGAAGCCCTCGCCGACGGGGCTCTTCTGCCATTCGGGTTTCATGATCGTGACTCCTCTTCAAGGTGTCGGTTGAGGGTCCATTCATCCTCGAGGAACGCCCGCACCTCGGCGGCGTACTCGCGAGGGCGCTCGAGGTGGGGCGCGTGGCCCGTCCCCGAGAAGGAGACCTGCCGCGCCCGAGGCAGGCGGGCGGCCATGCGGCGCGCGATGCCCGTGTAGCGCCGATCCCGCTGACCCGTGAGGAGCAGCGTCGGCACGCGCAGCTCGGGCAGCCAAGGCCAGAGATCGGGCTGCATGCCCTGCCCCATGCAGCGCAAGGCGCCGGCGAGCCCCTCAGCGGTGTGCGCCGTACGCCGAGCCCGGAGCGCTACACGAGCCTCCACCGGAAGCGCGCGAAGCCCAGCGAAGAGCGGTTCTTGCTCCCAGCGATCTACGAAGGCCGGAACTCCGTCGCGGAGCAGCCTCTTGGCGAGGGCCTCGTCTGACTTGCGCCGCTCAAGTCGCTCGCTCGCACGCTTGAGCCCGGGACGGACGCTTTCGAGAACCAGGCACCGCACTCGCGAAGGGTGCCGCGCCGCCACTGCAAGCGCCAGGCGCGCTCCTTGCGAGTAGCCGAGGAGCACCCCGGGTTCCTCCAGCAAACCTGCGATCGCCTCGACGATTTCCAGGAATCCCTTGGCCCCGTCTGTCCCATCGGTCCCCGAGGTTCGCGGCAGAGCGGTGCGCCCGTGACCCGGCAGATCGACGCAAGTCGCGCGCAGCAGGTCGCCGAGCAGCGGCTGCAGGTGGTCGAAGGAGTGCCGGCTCCCGGTGAAGCCGTGCAGCAGGAGCGCGGGAATGGGCCCCGTGCCCCAGCGCGATGGGGTGAGCCTCAGCACCGCTCGTCGCCTCCGGCCTGGGCGAGCCTGGCGTTGAGGGCGCGGTGCAGCTCGACGTTCTCGTCGCGGCGCGAAGCGAGCTCGACGAGGTGCAGCCCGCCCTCCAGCGCGACGGCGAGGGCCCGGCGGTACGACTCGACGTCGGCGGGGCGGTGCAGCGTGGCGCCACCGAGACCGGCCGCGTGCGAGAGGTCGACGCCGTGTGGCGTCCCGAAGAGGCGCTCGTAGTGCCGGGTGCGCGCGGCGACGGGCAAGAACCCGAAGATGCCGCCGCCGTCGTTGTTGGTCACCACGATCGTCAGGGAGAGGCCGAGCTTCCTGGCCGCCACCAGTGCCGAGAGGTCGTGCAGCAGCGCCAGATCCCCCGTGAGCAAGGCGGTCTTGCCGCCCAAGGCCGCAGCGACGCCCAGGGCCGTGGAGGTCACCCCATCGATGCCGTTGACGCCGCGGTTCGCGAACACGCGCAGCGGCCCCTGGGACCGGGTGGCGTAGGCGTCGAGATCGCGGATGGGCATGCTGCTGGAGACGACCAGCGACGCTCCCCTGGGCAGCGCGAGCGCGAGCTCCCTCGCCGCCAGCACCTCGGGGCCGCCGGCCACCGCCATTCCGTTGGCGAGCGCGGCCTCGACCCGCTCCTGAGCACTAGCCCAGCGCTCCCTGAAGCCGCGCGCCCGGGTTTGTACCTCCTCGAGCCCGTGGCGAACCTGGTCGAGCGAGCCGGCAATGAAGGCCTCGGCGCGATGGGCGGGGTCGACGAGGCCTCCGCTCTCCGGGAAGACGAAGGTTCGAGCCGTCGAACCCGACCCGTCGAGCCACTGCTGCAGGACCTTCGAGGTGAGCCCTCCGCCAAAGCGGAGCACCACGTCCGGACGCGCCGAGGCCGCGAAGCCCTCGTGGCGCAGCAGTGCGTCATAGGTGGCGATGGCCTGTGGGAACCCGAAGCGCGCGTTGGAGGCCGCCTCGGCGAGAACAGGTGCACCGAGGCGCTCGGCGAGCTCGTGGAGGCTCGGGGCGAGACCGTCTGCCTCCCGGGGCCCGCAGACCACGAGGGGGCGCTCGGCGTTGCGCAGGGCGTCGGCCACCAAGGTCAGGTCGGGCACAGCCCGCGGCGAGGTGAACGCCGGAACGTGCGCAGTCGCGCGAGGGGTGGGGCCTCCATCGGGCGGTGCGAGCGGTTCGCGAAAGGCGACGTTGAGGTGCACCGGGCCTTGGGGTGCCCGACAGGCGAGGTGAAGCGCGCGGGCAGTGACGGCCACCACGTGCTCGAGGCTCGCCGGGTCCTCGTCCGGCGCCGGGAGCAGCTCGCGGGCGCGCACGAAGCCCGTGAAGAGCCCCGACTGCTCGGCCGTCTGCGGCGCTCCGAAGCCGTGCAGCTCCCACGGACGATCGGCGGTCAGGACGACCAGCGGCACGCCTGTGGCAAAGGCCTCCATGATCGCCGGGAGCAGGTGCGCGCCCGCGGTTCCCGAGGTGCACAGCAGCGCCACCGGCGCGCGGGAGGCCTTGGCGAGACCGAGGCCGAAGAATCCGGCGCTGCGCTCATCGATGATGACCGAGCAGCGGATGCCGCCGTGGTCTGCCAGGGCGAGCGCCAGCGGCGTCGAGCGGCTTCCTGGAGCGATGACGGCGTCGCGGACTCCGCAGGCCCACAGCGCGCCGACGAGGTGGGCGCTCCAGCGCTGGTTGAGGGTCTCAGCCATGGTGGACTCCGAGGGCCGGCAACAGCGCCCGGGCTTTGCGCTCCGTCTCCAGCCACTCGCCCCGCGGCGTGGAGCCTTCGACCACGCCCGCGCCCACGAAGACGGAGGCCCGGGTCTGGTGCAAGAGCGCAGAGCGGAGGGCGACCGCCAGCACCACGGCGTCCGGCCCCGCCGCTCCCACGACCCCGGCGTACCAGCCTCGCGCGAAGCCTTCCTTCTGCCGCAGCCACTCGAGAGCCCCAGCGATGGGCACGCCGGCGACGGCGGGAGTCGGATGCAGGGCCCGTGAGAGATCGAAGGCCGATGCGCCCGCGCGAAGGAGCCCCTCGGCGGGGGTATGCAGGTGCACGACGTTCGCCAGCTGGCGCAGCCCGGGCTCATCGGGCATCCGAAGCTCGGAGACGAACCGGCCCAGCACGGCCCTCACGTGAGCCGCGACCGTCTCGTGCTCGCGCCGATCTTTGGCCGAGGAGAGCAGCCGCGCCCCCTTGCCCGGGGCCGCGGTCCCGGCCAGGGCCTCGGCACGCACGAGCGCGCCGCGGACCTCGCAGAGCAGCTCCGGGGAGGCACCGAGGAAGGCGCTCCCGTCACTGCCGCGAAGCAGAAAGGTGCGGCACGAGGGGAAGCGCGCCACCAGCGAGGCCAGCACCTGCCGCTCGGACCAGGGCGCGTCGGCCTCGACCTCGATGGAGCGGGCCACGACGAGCTTTCGGGTCCGTCCCTGCTCGAGCTCCTCCAACGCCTGGGCGACGAGGGCATGGAAGGGGGAGGGATCCTCGGGCAGACGGCGCGCCGACGGCTGGAGCGCGGGAATCGCCACCTCCTCCACCTCATCGAGCCTCGCCGCCAGCTCGGCTTCGCTCGTGCCCTGGGGTCCGAAGGCCGACAGCC
This sequence comes from Deltaproteobacteria bacterium, assembly GCA_016218885.1. Taxonomy (GTDB): domain Bacteria; phylum Myxococcota; class Myxococcia; order Myxococcales; family UBA5297; genus JACRCT01. The sequence goes on from JACRCT010000683.1 coordinate 4,214, forward strand.
AGGTGCGCTGTCCGTCCCAGTGCCCGAGCACCTCAGGCAATACCCAGCGCTCGGCGGCGAAGCCTTTCCACGGCCGCGCCGCGTCGAAGGCCCATCCCCCGAAGAACGGTCCGGGAGGCGCGACGGGCGGCGCCTCTCCAATGCGGCACAACGGCCCGATGCCCTCTCCGGCGACCCCAAGGCCGACGGCGTCGACCTGCTCCTCCGGGTGCATCCAGGCCACGGAGAGCGGCCCTGGTCCGACGAGCACCAGAGGCGTACCCGCCTTTGCGGCCCGGGACAAGGTGACATACCTGGGCGTGCCGGCGGCGCTCACGGGCCCTTTTTAGGCCAAGACCCGGCTGGATGCACCACGAAGTTCAAGACGCCGTGAACTTGTTGAACTGCCGGGTCTGGGGTCCACCCTCGTCGAACGTCACAGCCCCAGCACCGGGACAGGCACCAAGCTGGTCGTGGTCGAGTTGTTTCCGAGCTCGCCGTAGCTGTTGGACCCCCAGCACTGGACAGCGCCGTTCACGAGCGCGCAAGTGTGGGTATTGCCGGCCGCGATGGCTTGTATGCCGCCAGCCAGGCCCCAGACCGGGACGGGCACTGGGCTTCTCGTCGTCGAGTTGTCGCCGATCTGTCCCCAGGTGTTGGCCCCCCAGCAATGCCCGCCGCCGTTCGCGAGCACGCAGGAGTGCTGAGCACCCCCGGCGACCGCCTGAGCCCCACTCGTCAGGCCTGAGACCGGTTGAGGCACCAAGCTGTTCGTCGCCGGCTGGCTGCCGAGGTCGGCCCCCCAACACTGGACGGCGCCATTCACGAGCGCGCAGGTGTGCTCATTGCCCGCGTAGATGGCCTGCACCCCGCTGGTCAGGCCCGCGACCGCTACCGGCACGTGGCTGTTGGTCGTCGAATTGGTGCCCAGCTGGCCTTTGTAATTGGCGCCCCAACACTGGACGCCGCCGCTCGCCAGTGCGCAGGTGTGCTCCCAGCTCGAGGTGATGGCCTGCACCCCGCTCGCAAGGC
>JACRCT010000699.1 GCA_016218885.1 Deltaproteobacteria bacterium
CATGGACTACACCTGCGTGGTGGTGGCCGGGGCCTCCGAGTCGGCGCCGCTGCAGTTTTTGGCCCCCTACGCCGGCTGCACCATGGCCGAGTACTTCCGCGACAACGGGATGCACGCCCTCATCGTGTACGACGACCTGTCCAAGCAGGCCGTCGCCTATCGCCAGCTCTCGCTGCTGCTGCGGCGCCCGCCCGGACGCGAGGCCTATCCGGGCGACGTGTTCTACCTGCACAGCCGCCTGCTGGAGCGCGCCGCCAAGATGTCCGACGCCGAGGGCGCGGGCAGCCTCACCGCCCTGCCCATCGTCGAGACCCAGTCGGGCGACGTGTCGGCCTACATCCCCACCAACGTCATCTCCATCACCGACGGGCAGATCTTCCTGGAGTCGGACCTCTTCTACTCCGGCTTCCGGCCCGCCATCTCGGTGGGCATCTCGGTCAGCCGCGTGGGCAGCGCCGCGCAGGTCAAGGCGATGAAGCAGGTCGCCGGCACCATGAAGCTCGAGCTGGCCCAGTACCGCGAGCTGGCGGCCTTCGCCCAGTTCGGCAGCGACCTCGACAAGGCCACGCAGGAGACGCTGGCCCGTGGCGAGCGCCTGATGGAGGTGCTCAAGCAGGGCCAGTACGTGCCCATGCCCGTCGAGCGGCAGGTCGTGGAGCTCTACGCCGCCAGCTCCAAGGACGAGAGCGGCAAGAACTGGATCCGCGACGTCCCGGTGGAGAAGGTGCGCGACTGGCTCAAGGGGCTGGGCGAGTTCATCGACGCCCGCTACCCCGGCATCTACAAGAAGGTCGTCGAGAAGAAGGAGCTCACCTCCGAGATCAAGGACGAGCTCGCCAAGGCGCTCAAAGAGTATCGCGACCTGTTCGCGCTGAGCTGATCGCCGACTTCGAACCAGGAGCGCCGATGCCTTCCCTCAAGGCCATCCGCAACCGCATCCGCACGGTGAAGAGCACCCAGCAGATCACCCGCGCCATGAAGATGGTGGCGGCGGCCCGGCTGCGTCGTGCCCAGGAGGCCATCCTCTCCGCGCGCCCGTACGTGCAGCGCATGGAGGACGTGCTGCGCGACCTGGCCACGCGGGTCGACCTCGCCGCGCACCCGCTGCTCACCCGCCGCCCGGTCAAGAGGGTGGAGGTGGTCCTGCTCACCTCCGACCGCGGCCTGTGCGGCGGCTTCAACGCCAACGCCGTGCGCCGCGTGCAGCGCTTCCTGCTGGAGAACGAGGAGAGGTACGAGAAGGTCCTGCTGCGCACCATCGGCCGCAAGGGCAACGAGGCCTTCCGTCGCCGCGGCCTTCAGATCAGCAAGGACCACCCGGGGCTCTTCCAGAAGATCTCCTACTCCGCCGCCGAGTCGCTGGCCTCCGAGCTCTCGCAGCGCTTCCTGTCGGGCGAGGTGGACGCGGTCTACCTCGTCTACAACGAGTTCATCTCGCCGGTGAGCCAGCGGGTGGCAATGGCCGAGCTCTTGCCCATCAAGCCGCCCGTCGCGGGCCCTGAGGCGGAGGCCGGGCTCGCGCCGGTCGACTACGAATACGAGCCAGGCCGGGCCGCGGTGCTCGAGGGGCTCTTGCCGCGCTACGTCGCCAGCGAGGTGTGGCGCGCGCTCCTGGAGTCCGTCGCCTCCGAGCACGGGGCGCGCATGAGCGCCATGGACAACGCCACCAACAACGCGTCGGACATGATCGGCAAGCTGACGCTCCAGTACAACCGCACGCGCCAGGCGGGCATCACCAAGGAGCTCATGGAGATCGTCTCTGGCGCCGAGGCGCTCAAGTGAAGCTCGGCCCTGCCCTGCTGGTCGCGGTCCTGGCCCTGCTGGCCTCGCCCGCGCATGCCGCCGCGCCCACCCGCGCCGCGCCCAAGGGCAAGACCAAGGCTGCTCCCTCTGCCCAGGCCAAGCCGGCCGACGACGCGGATCTCGCTGCCGCCGGCAAGGTGATCGAGATCGATCCCCAGGGCAATGCGACGGTGGTCAAGGGCGAGGCGGGCGAGCGCCGTCCGGATCGTCAGTCCGACGCCGAGGAAATGACGCCCGCGCCGGTCACAGAGCCGGCAGCCGCGACTGCGGCCCGCAAGGCTGCTTCTGCAGGCGGGTTGAGCGCCGCCGAGGCGTGCCGCTTGAGGTTCGGAGCCCAGTGCGCCTTCCTGAAGCGCTGCGCCAAGGTGTCCCTGCCGCTCGACTGCCCGGCCATGATCGCTGCCTGCGAGCAGACCGAGGGGGAGGCCTCCTTCGCCCGCCAGGACGCCGAGGCCTGTGCCAAGGGTGTGAAGGCGCTCGCTTGTGCCCAGGCCGATACCTCGAGCCTGGCGGCGTTCAATCCCGAATCGCAGGTTCCCGCCTGCAGGCCGCTGCGGGACGGCGACAGGGCGGAGCAGTCCAAGGCATCCCCCACCACCTTCCCCGATGGGGAGGGTCACCGCATCGACGTGCACGACGTGGACATCGGCGGCGCGCTGGTCGGGGGCCCATAGCTTCACTGGCAATGACGCGGGGCGGCGACGCTGCTCCGACCTGGAGAGGATGAGGCACATGGTCGCGACCAACCTGGCGACGGGCAAGGTGACGCAGGTGATGGGGCCGGTGGTGGACGTGGAGTTCCCGCCCGGCGCGCTGCCCGAGATCTACACCGCGCTCACCATCACCAACCCGGCCATCAATGACCAGAAGGAGAACCTGGTCGTCGAGGTGGCCCAGCACCTGGGCGAGAACACGGTGCGCACCATCTCCATGGACACCACCGACGGCCTGCGCCGCGGGATGTTGGTGACCAGCACCGGCGTCCCCATCCAGGTGCCGGTGGGCAAGGAGACCCTGGGGCGCATCCTCAACGTCGTCGGAGCGCCGGTCGACGAGCTGGGGCCAGTGGCCGCGGTGCAGCATCGTCCCATCCACCACGCCCCGCCGACCTTCGTGGAGCTGGATGTCCGGGTGCAGATGTTCGAGACCGGCATCAAGGTCATCGACCTGCTCGCTCCCTACCGCAAAGGCGGCAAGATCGGCC
>JACRCT010000668.1 GCA_016218885.1 Deltaproteobacteria bacterium
CCCCGAGAGCGCGCTCGCTGTGGAGTCGCGCCTGCTCGCCCGCGCGGTCGAGCAGCTTCGCAAGGAGCGCGATGCGGCGGGAGCCCTGCGCACGCTCGAGGAGTACTCCGAGCGCTTTCCGCAGGGCACGCTTGCGAACGAGGCTCGCTTCGCCCGCGTCGAGGCGCTCCTCGGACAGGGCAACCGAGCGCAGGCGCTCGAGATGCTCGAGCACGCTCAGCTCGAGGGCCTGCCGCGGACGACGGAGTTGAGGCTCTTGAAGGCGGAGCTGCTCGCCGAGGCGGGTCGATGCCGGGAGGCCGTGCCGATCTTCGACGCTCTCCTCGCACCGCAGCAGGACGGCGCCTTGGAGGAGCGAGCGCTCTTCGGCCGAGCCGGGTGCCGGGCCGACCTGGGCGAGGTCGCCGGGAGCCGGCTGGATCTGCTGCGCTACCTGGAGAGGTTCCCGTCGGGACGATTCGCGGATGCGGCGCGCACGGCCTTGGGTCTGTAGGCCCCGCCAATCTCGGGTTCGTAAGGTTCACGTGGCAGCGGTCACTAGGTCGGCGCCCCGAACAAAGGAGTTGTCCGTGAACCGAAGCCCACTTGGCCACGTCGTCGTCGGCCTCCTCGCTCTCGCGCTTGCGGCGTGCGATTCCTCGCACACCATCGGAGTCGAGGCCCCGGCCTGCCAGCCCGCCACCTGCGAGGGGCTGGGCTTCACTTGCGGCCTCGCCTCGGATGGCAGCGAGGTCACGCTCGATTGCGGGACCTGCGCCTCGCCGCAGACCTGCGGCGGAGCGGGCCTGCCGAACGTGTGCGGGTGCGCCCCCAGGGCTTGCGAGCCGGGGCGCTGCGGCGTGGCCCCGGACGGGTGCGGCAGCTTCGTCGACTGCGGCACTTGCACCACACCCATGGCCTGCGGCGCCGGAGGCGAGCCAAACGTCTGCGCCTGCCCGCAGCCCGACTGGGATTTCTGCGCCCAGCAGGGGAAGGAGTGCGGGACCTTCACCGGGACCGACGCCTGCGGCCAGAACCGCACCGCTCTCTGCGGCGTATGCACCGCCCCGGCGGCCTGCGGCGCTGGCGGCCAGGCAAACACCTGCGGGCTGAGCGATCCCTTGCCGCGCGTCTGCAGCAGCGCTGGCTGGTGCTTCGAGAACCCCTGGCCCCACGGGAATGACATCGGCGCCGGCTGGAGCGTTTCCACGACCGAGGCCTGGGCCGTGGGCGAGCACGGGACGATCCTGCGATGGGATGGCGCTGGCTGGTCCCCGGTGCCGAGCCCGACGACGATCCAGGGACTGAATGCCGTGTGGGCGATCACCCGCGATGACATCTGGGCGGTGGGGAGCTGGTTCCCACCGTTCGGGCCCAACGGCAACCTGTTTCTGCACTGGGATGGCGCGACGTGGTCGAGCGTCCCGAGCCGGTCGGACGAGCCGGCTCTCGATGTGTGGGGCCCAGCTGCGAACGACGTGTGGGCCGTGGGCCACGGCGGCATCCTCCATTGGGATGGGGCGCGGTGGTCGGATGGCGCCGGCCCCCCTGGATCTTGGTTTTCCGGCGTCTGGGGCAGCGCGGCCGATGACGTCTGGGCGGTCGGCGGGCGCAGCGCCCTGCATTGGGATGGCGCCTCCTGGTCCCCGGTCGCCCTGCCCGCGCAGCTCCCGGAGCACCCCACCCTTGCGGACGTCTGGGGGAGCGCCCGCGACGACGTATGGGCGGTGGGCAACAGCGAGATTCTGCATTGGGACGGCAGCGCATGGACGATGGTCTCGCATCCCCGAGTCTCGAACCTTCGCCAGGTCTGGGGCACGAGCCAAGATGACGCGTGGGTGGTGGGCTCGAGCTACGACCCGGTCTTCACGACCGACGCCTCTGCCCTGCTCCACTGGGACGGAACGCGATGGGAGACCGTGAGGTCGCCGCCCAGCGTGACGGCGCTCTGGGGCAGCGGCCCCCAGGACGTGTGGGGAGCCGGCCCTGATGGGAACCTCCTGCACTGGGACGGATTCGATTGGACGAGCGTGGCAAGCGGCTCACGCCAGCAGCTCTCGGCTTGCTGGGTGGGGCCGGACTTCCTTCTCGGCGACAGCGACGGCACGGTCGCCACTGGGGAGGTTGAGTTGGTCCGCAAGGACGGCGGCTGGAGCCCCAACCCCTGTCGGTTTGGCGAGAGCCCCGACGTCCTCGCGGCCTGGAGCGATGGCATCGGCTCGGCCTGGGCGGTCGGCGCGCGTGGATATGCCGAGCACACCAGAGAAGGCGGCTTCGCGGTCGTCCGGACCGGCACGGGCGACGACCTTCACGGCGTCTGGGGAAGCGCCGCGGACGACGTGTGGGCAGTGGGCGACCACGGGACCATCGTGCACTTCGATGGCCAGGACTGGACGCTGGTCCCGAGCCCGACGACCGACCCGCTGCGCTCGGTCTGGGCAGGCTCGACGAGCGAAGCGTGGGCCGTCGGCCCCCTGGGCCTCATCCTCCACTGGGACGGGCTGGCGTGGTCGGTGGCGCGGCCAGCGGAGACGAGGCGCGAGAACCTGAACTCGGTCTGGGGCAGCGGCCCAAACGACGTCTGGGCTGTCGGGGTCTCGGGGTGGAAGGAGCCGTGGACGGTCCTCCACTGGGACGGCCACGCCTGGCAAGACCGGCCTGTCCAGACCTCGATCGAGGCGGCGCGTAGCCTGAACGCCGTGTTCGGGACGGGCGCTGACGACGTTTGGGCAGCCGGTATAGAGGGTGCGCTCCTGCATTGGAATGGAGACGCCTGGTCCGAGGTCGCCACGCCTGCCGGCAGCGATCTCAGGGGGCTGTGCGGGAGCGCCACCCGCGGGGTATGGGCGGTCGGCGCTGGCGGCACGATTCTGCACCACGAGCCCGGGGCAACCCCTGGCCGATGATGCCGCCACGAGCGGCCTCCCGAGGGCTTCATTGGCCGGGCATCAAGGGCTCCGAAGGGTTCTTCTCGGCAGCCAAAGTCAGCTCCACCCTTCCCAGCTCCTCGTTGGTCCCGGAGATCACGACCTCGAGGGGGTCGCCCACCGAGAACCGCCGCGCCCTGCTGGCCACCGCGAAGTTGGCCTCGTCGACCTTGTAGGGCCCTTCGGGCAGGGCCTCCATGGCCACCGTCCCGGTCACGCCGGTGCCCTGCAGCTGGACGATCAGCCCGAACGGCTTGACGCCCACCACGTTGCCCTGGGCCCGCTCGCCGATGTGCCCGGACAACCAGCGCGCGACGATCATCCGGTGGCGCTCGTTCTCGGCCTTGGTCGCTCGATAGGCGGCGGCGTTGATCTCCTGGGCCAGGGCCTCCAGCGTGGCGTCGCCGGCGATGAGCCCGCGATCGCCGCTGAGGAAGCGCTTGAGGATGCGGTGCACCAGCAGATCTGCATAGCGGCGGATGGGCGAGGTGAAGTGCAGGTAGAGAGGCGCCGCCAGCCCGAAGTGCGGGCCGGGATGCACGGTGTAGCGGGCCGGCCCCAGTATCTTGCCCAGCACGGTGCGGATGGCCGGCGCGACCACGCTGTTGCGGACCTGCGCCTCGAAGGCCGCCAGCCCCCGCGGGCTGAGCGAGGGCCCGAAGCCGGCCTCTATCCCGAAGTTGTGCGCGAACCTCGCGAGCAGCTCCACCCGCTCAGGGGTCGGCGGCTCGTGCACCCGGAACACGCCAGGCAGGCCGCGGGCGACCAGCCAAGCGGCGACGGCCTCGTTCGCCGCCACCATCAGCCGCTCGACCAGCCGGTGCGCCTCGGGGTCGCCGCGGGCCTCGACCCGAGGGGGCTCGCGCGTCGCGGGGTCGACGGAGACGTAGGCCTCGTCGCGCCCCAC
>JACRCT010000714.1 GCA_016218885.1 Deltaproteobacteria bacterium
CCAGGAAAGAAGAAGCAGGAAGCCCAGTGCCGTAGGAGAGGGAGGCAGGAAGCCCAGTACACGTACGGCGTGAGACTCCCTCCCCGCCCAGGAAAGAAGAGGCAGGAAGCCCAGTGCCGTTGGAGAGGGAGGCAGGAAGCCCAGTACACGTACGGCGTGAGACTCCCTCCCCGCCCAAGAAAAGAAGAAGAATCAGGGAGCCCAGCGCGACGCCTCCCCGCCCATGAGAAAAGCAGGCCACGGGCTGCTGGCAGCAAGTCCTCTCGGCGGGACGGTCACGACAGCAGCTCGTCCGACGGCCTGGGGTGCGCGGCCAGAAGCAGCGCGCCGATCTCGCCCAGCACCCGCGACACGCGCTCCTGGACATCCACGGTGTCGAGCACGCCTTGCAGCGCCTCGGGCTCCTCCAGCACGGCAGCGGCCACCACGTCGCACAGAGTCCCGGGGTCGGGGATGCGCGCGGCGGCCATGGCCAGGGCCTGGGCGAGGTCTCCTGGCAGGCTCTCGGAGAGCTGGAGCACGGCGCGACGCACGGTGTCGACATCGCGGGAATCGAAAGCGGAAGGCTCGGAGACGATCTCCGCGATGACCTCGCGGAAGGGCTTGTCGGCCGGATGCTCGCCCGAGATGCGCACCCTCGCCACCCCGCGCACCAGGAGGTTGTAGCGGCCGTCCGGAAGCTCTTCGAGCTCGTCGATGATCCCTACTCCGGCGATGGGGCGCAGCGCGGGCCGCCCCTCGTAGTCGCCTTCCCAGCCCGGAGCCAGCGTCGCCACGGCGAGCACCTTGTCGGTGCGCAACGCCTCCGCGACGAGGGCTCGGTAGCGCGGCTCGAAGACGTGCAGCGGCAGAGCGCTGCCCGGTAGCAACACGCCTTGCGGCAGAGGAAAGACCTTCAAGCGCCTGAGCGCGATGAGCACCGCTTCGAGGTCTGGCACATGCCAGCATTAACCTCGGCGAAGCCCGAGCGCATCTGTCCTGACCGCCACGTGGCCCCAGCCCACGATCGAGCCTGCCCGCCCGGCAGGCGACCACCCTTCGCCACCTTGAGCGCCTGGGCCCAGAGTCCAGGGGCGATTCGAACCCTTGGGCGGATTTCACCCCACTGCTCCATGAACTGCTCACGTCAGAGCTATGTCGACAGAGCCCCGGAACAGGTCTTGCAACTGGCAGGCCGCCAATGACTGGGGAGCTGATGGCACCTCCAAGCAAGGCTTCCGGGCGGCACCCCATCGCAGACCGGATCAGCGAGTTGGTAGGCCAGAGCTCGGACACGCCACTGCGAGGATGGGTCGAGCCTCGGGCTGAAGCGGCGCGCCCGGAGGCGAACGCCACGGTCTCCCGGCCATCGAGCAAGCGGATTCTCGTCGTCGACGACAACGACGCCATCCACGAAGACTTCCGCAAGATCCTCTCGAACCACGGCCATGCCCGCGAGCTTGAGGACATCGAGGTCGCGCTCTTCGGCTCGCCGAGCGTGTCGAGCGAGGTGCAGCAGCAGTACGCCGTGGACGTGGCTCGACAGGGGCAGGAGGGACTGGCGCGACTCGTCCAGGCTCGGGCGGACGGAGCGCCGTTCGCCATGGCCTTCGTGGACATGCGCATGCCGCCCGGCTGGGACGGCCTCGAGACCTCGCTTCGGCTGCTCGCCGAGGACCCCTTTCTCCAGATCGTCATTTGCACCGCCTACTCCGACTACTCCTGGGAGCAGATGGTGCAGAAGCTCGGTCGGAGCGACCGCGTCCTCATCCTGAAGAAACCCTTCGAGCCGATCGAGGTGCGCCAGCTGGTCCACGCCCTCTGCGAGAAATGGCTCCTGACCCGCCAGGCGGCAGAGCGAATGGAGAGGCTGGAGACGGCGGTGCAAGCGCGCACCACGGCGCTCGCGCTGATGAACGCACGTCTCGCGGTCCTCATCGAGGCCTCTCCGGCGGGGATCGTCGCTCTCAACCAGGAGGGCCAGGTCACCGCCTGGAATCCGGCCGCGCAGTCGATCTTCGGCCTGCCTGCCGCCGCGGCGATAGGCCGGACGTTGCGCTCTCTCGAGCTGAACTTCGCAGGCCAATCGGAGCTCTTCCAGAAGACGGGCTTGCTCGCGCGCGCAGAAGAGGCTCTGCGGACCAGCTGCTCCGAGAACCTGGAGGTGCGTGAGGAGCGGCCCGACGGCAGCGCGGTGTGGCTGGCGTGCTCGCTGGTACCCTTCCTCAACGCAGGCCAGGCCCATGTCCTGATGACCCTGGAGGACGTGACCCCACGACGGCTCGCCGCCGAGGAGCTGCGAGCGGCACAGTCGATGCTGCAGACCGTGCTCGACGCCATTCCGCAGTACATCTGCTGGAAGGGGCGTGACCTGAGAATCCTGGGGTGTAACCGGGCGTTCGCCCAGCTGGCGAGGCTGCCCATGCCTGCCGACGGAGTCGGCAAGAGGACCGAGGAGCTGCCTGCGCTGGTCGAGCACGCGGCGGGCCTCTTCGCCAAGGCGGGCGAGGTCATGGAGCGCGATGCCCCCGAGCATCATGCCAACGACCGCTCCCTGGTCGCGGGAGTGCCGCGGTGGTTCGACACCACACGCATCCCCCTGCACGAC
>JACRCT010000715.1 GCA_016218885.1 Deltaproteobacteria bacterium
GTCTTCGGACGGAGCTTGATCTCCTTGAGCTTGACCACGGTCTGGTTCTTCTTGGTCTCGGCCGCCTTCTTCTTCGCCTCATACTTGAACTTGCCGTAGTCCATGATCTTGCAGACTGGCGGCTTGCTCAGAGGGCTGACCTCGACGAGATCCAGACCTTCTTCCTGCGCGCGCGACAGGGCCTGCTCGATCGACAGGATGCCGAGCTGCTCTGCGTTCGGGCCGACGACGCGCACTTCTTTGGCGCGAATCCGGCGATTCGTCCTTGCGTCCCTAGCGATGTTCCTACCTCCGGCTGGCGTGCCTACTGGCACGCGATGTCTTCGTGAGCAGGTAGCCAAGCCCCCGCACGATCGATTGGATGCCTAACAAAGGGCCGTCAACCATTGCCGATTTCCAGCTACATGTCAACCGCGCTGCGACCTCGGACTATGCCTGCGGAAAGGTGGGCCTACACGTTGTAGGGCACCGCCCCTTCCTTCGTGAGCAGGGCGATGAAGGTGTCGAGGGGCATGAACTTGAGATCCTCGGCGCCGTAACGTCGCGGGGAGACTCCCCCGTCCGCGGCCTCCTTGTCGCCCACCACGCAGGTGAAGGGGATCTTCTGGATCTGCGCGTCGCGGATCTTGGAGCCGAGCTTCTCGTTGCTCGCGTCGACCTCGACCCGGAAGCCGAGTTTGCGCAGCCTCTCGCCGGTGGCCAGGGCGTAGGCGGCGACCTTCTCGGACACCGTGACCAGGCGGACCTGGACGGGCGCGAGCCAGGCCGGGAAGGCGCCCGCGAAGTGCTCGAGCAGGATCGCCGAGAAGCGCTCGAGCGAGCCGTAGATGGCGCGATGGATCACCACTGGCCGGTGCTCGTGGTTGTCGGAGCCGGTGTACTTCAGGTCGAAGCGGTCGGGCTGCGGCGCGGCGTAGTCGAGCTGGATGGTGCACAGCTGCCACTTGCGTCCCAGGGAGTCGGTGACGTCGAAGTCGATCTTCGGGCCATAGAAGGCGCCGTCTCCGGCGTTGAGCTCCCACTGCATGCCGGTGGCCTCGAGCGCGCCCTTGAGCGCCCCCTCGGCGCGATCCCACATCGCGTCGTCACCCAGGCGCATCTGCGGTCGGGTCGAGAACTTGGCGGCGAACGGCAGGTTGACCGCGCTGTAGACCTTCTTCATCAGCGTGACGATGGAGGCCACCTCGTCCTTGACCTGCTCCTCCATGAGGTAGATGTGCGAGTCGTCCTGCTGGAACTGGCGCACCCGGGTCAGGCCGGACAGCGTCCCGGAGGCCTCGTTGCGGTGCAGGACGTCGGTCGTGTAGTAGCGCACCGGCAGCTCGCGGTAGCTGCGCTTGGTCATCGCGTAGATCAGGTGATGCGACGGGCAGTTCATCGGCTTGAGGCTCTGGTTGCAGCGATCCTCGAGCGGGAGCTTCTCGTCGGCCTCCTTGTCGACGACCAGGAACATGTTCTCGCGGTACTTGCCCCAGTGGCCGGACTTCATCCACAGCTCCTTGTTGAAGAGCAGTGGGGTCTTGACCTCCTGGTAGCCGCTCGCCGTCACGAGCTGGCGCATCGAGTCGGTGAGGGTGTTCAGGAAGGTGGTGCCGTAGGGCAGCCAGAAGGCCGCGCCCGGGGCGTACTCGTGGAAGTGGAACAGACCGAGCGCGGGGCCGAGCTTGCGGTGGTCGCGCTTGCGGGCGTCCTCGACGCGCTTGAGGTAGGCGTCGAGCTCCTTCTTGTCGAAGAAGGCAGTGCCGTAGATGCGCTGCAGCATCGGGTTCTTGGAGTCGCCGCGCCAGTAGGCGCCGGCCACCGAGAGCAGCTTGACCACCCCGATCTTCGCGGTCGACGGGCCGTGGGGCCCCAGGCAAAAGTCGACCCAGTCGCCGTGGCTGTAGAGGGTCAGCGTCTTGGCGCCCTTGGCCACGATGTCGTGGACGAGCTCGACCTTGAACTTCTCTCCCTTGCCCTCGAAGAGCTTGATCGCCTCGTCGGCGCTGATCTCCTGGCGCACGAAGGGCAGGTCCTTGGAGATCTCCTCGTTGACCGCCTTCTCGATCTTCTCGAGGTCGTCGGGGGTGAAGGGCTGCTCGCGGAAGAAGTCGTAGTAGAAGCCGTCCTCGATGTTCGGCCCGATGGTGACCTGGGTCCCGGGGAAGAGCCGCTGGACCACCGAGGCCATCACGTGGGCGGCGTCATGGCGCACGACTTCCAGCGCCTCGGGGTTCTTGGAGGTGACGACCTGGAGGCTGGTGTCCTGCTCGATCTTGCGAGAGAGGTCGACCAGGGTCCCGTCGAGCCGGGCCACGACCGCCGCCTTGGCGAGGCCAGCCCCGATGCTGGTGCGCACGAACTCGTGGACGGTGATGCCGGCCTCGGCCTGCTTCTTCGAGCCGTCTGGAAGCGTCACGGTCACCTGAGACATGGCCTACTCCTCGCTGGGGCCTGACTACCTGGCCCCGAAAAGCAAAAACCCCCGAGCCTTTGGGGGCCCGGGGGACTCTCATAGGCTGGAGTGGGATTGAACCACCGACCCCTACCGTGTCAAGGTAGTGCTCTACCACTGAGCTACCAGCCTGCACCCGCTTCGCTGCTCTCACCGCCATCGTCGAAGCGCGCGCGGGGGTATATCGATCGCGGTCGGTTGCTGTCAAGCGCCAGTTTGCTGGGGCAACCGCGGCGTCGTCGTGTCTGTTCCCGTCATGGGCCGACCAGCAGTGCGCCCAGCAGGCTTCGGGCTCTCGGCAGGGCCGCCTCGGGATCGCCCGAGAGCGCCAGCTCCAAGGTGATCTGTGGAAGCGGGGCCAAGCGCTTGAGATCATCCGGCAGGGCCGAGAGGTCGACCGCCACTCGGGTGGCGAGCCCCGCCTCCAGCAGCGCAGACGTCATGGCCTCGGGCACCCTCCCCTCGACGCTCTCCACGACCAGCCGCACGGGACGGGTGAGCTTGAGAGCGGAGATCAACGCCACCGGGGCATCGGCCCGCAGCCGAACCACTCTCCTCAGCCGGCCAAGCCCCAACAGCAGCCCCAGCTCCTCCTGGTCGGGGACGCGCCCGCGGATGTCCAGCTCCACTTCGGCGTTCTTCAGCACCCGCAGCGACGCGGCCATGGGCGCGTCGAGCCTCTGCAGGACGATGCGCAAGGGCTGCGGTCCCAAGCGCATGAGCTCGGCTCCGAGCTTCTCGCCCAGTGGAGCGGCGAGGGGCACCACCAGGGTCGTCCGGGTGAGCTTGCGAAGCTGGTCGACATGGGCCGGGGCGAGCGAGGGCTGCAGCCGGACCAGTGACGGGCCCTTGCGGAGCAGGGCAGCGTCCGCGGGGCGCAGCATGTTGGTGCGCATCGCCAGGCCGAGCGTGGCCTTGGGCAGCTTGCCGGCAGCGGCCAGCAGGTCCGAAGGCCAATCCTCGCTCGCCCAGACCTCGATAGCCGGCGCCTCCACGAAACCCACCGGCCCGGGCGCCGCCGCGAGCACGGTCAGCAAGGCGAGCGCGATCATGGGGTCCCCTCGTAGGTCCGGGAGCGTCGGTAGCGCAAGAGCACCACCTGCGCCACCACCTTCAGGGCGGCGGTCACCGGCAATGCCAGCAGCACGCCCGCGAAGCCGAAGAGATTCCCGAAGGCGAGGACGGCGATCATCACCACCACCGCCGACAACCCTACCTTCCCGCCGACGACCCGAGGGGTGATGTAGAGCCCCTCGGCGGTCATGCCCAGGCCGAAGGTCGCGGCCACCACCCCTAGCTGCCAGGGGCCCTGCCAGCTCACGGCGAGTGACAGCGAGGCCAGGACCAGCCCGAACCCGGGGCCGATGTACGGCAGCATCACGCCAAAACCCGCCACGGCGGCGATCACGACTGCGAGGTCGATCCCCGCGAGGGACAGGCCCAGGCCATACAGGCACGTGAGGATCGCCCCCACCGTGAGCTGGCCGCGCAGGAACCCCCCGAGGACGGCGTGGACCTCTCCGAATCGGTGGCTGACCAGCGGCTCGTACCGCCGTGGCAGAAGGCCCTGGCACCAGGCCACCAGGCGATCGTAGTCGCGCAGGAGGTGGAAGGTCAGCACCGGGATCACCAGAAGACCGAGGCCGAAGACGAGGACGCTGGCCGTGGAGCTGAGCGCCCCCATCGCCAGTTTTGCGATCGAAGGCAGCGTCTTCTCGGCGAGCCCCCCACCCTGCTCTCCCAGGGCCTCGGCGGCCCCACGCACGTCAGCGGGAAGCGGGCGCCCGAGCAGACCTTCGAGCCTGGGGATCGCCTTGTGGGAGATGTCGCGGAAAAATGCCGGGAGCTTGGCGACCTCGGAGCCGATGGCCGGGACCAAGTAGAGCATGGCTCCCGCGATGACCAGGGACATGACCGCGAAGAGGACGAGCACGGCCATCGTCCGCGACAGCCCGCGCCGCTCGAGCCAGTCAGCGGCGGGATCGAGCGAGTAGGCACCGGCAAGCGCGACCAGGACAGGTACGGCCGCCGGGGCCAGGAAGCGCAGCATGGCGAAGATGAGCAGGATGGAGAGCGTCAAGCCTCCCGCCCACAGCAGGTCAGCGCGGCGTGCCTCGGACTCGGTCAGCCCTCCGATATTGGGATCGAAGGAGGCGCCCGGAAGGGCTGTAGGCGCTGCGCTGGGATCCCGGGCAGCAGGTAGTGGCTCAGCAGCGGGGGATGTGGGCATCCCTGTCGGCTCAGGTGGCTTCTCGGCCGGGGTATTGATGGCGTTCTCCGGTCGTCAGGGCTCGCCGGCTGAGGTTTCCCGTGCAGCGTACCGGCCGGCGTACTGGGCGGCCGCAACCACCAGGCACTCAGCGGCGATGACCGCGGTGGCGAAGGCGTACCCCGCGACGAGCGGAGCGTACGAAATCTCGCCTATCAGGGCAAGGACGACCGCCGTGTTCGTGAAGAAGGTCGCGTACTTGCCGATCCTGGTTGGCGAAGTAGGCAACCGAGCCCCCTCCCACCGGGCCGCCACTGCGACGGCTACGACGACCAGATCGCGAGTCAGGGAGAGGACGAGCAACCACGCTGGCAGAGCGCCCTTGGCGACGAGCGCCGCGAGCGCGGACAGGCCCAGGAGCTTGTCGGCGGTCGGATCGAGGATGGCGCCCAGCGCAGTGCGCTGCCGCAGCAGCCTGGCAAGCATGCCGTCGAGCAGATCGCTGGCTGCAGCAACTGCGAAGACCACGGCGGCCACCGCGACTTCGCCTGCAAGATAGGTCGCCAGGAAGGCGGGGACGAGGAGGATTCTCAGGAGAGACAACAGGTTGGGCGCAGTGCGCAGCTCCCCCAAGTCCCACTGTGACCAGGGGGTCGTGCGCGATGACCGCAGCTCGGGGGCCATCTAGAGCGGGGCCTTTCCCGACCGGGCGTTGTCTGGGTGCACGGTCCCCGCAAGCCTAGCCATCCCTGGCCGAGCTAGCCGCTACTGGGCAGAGGCGAGATCGCGCTTGCGGTTCCAGGCAGCGAAGGCGTCCCGAGCCTCGTCCTCCTCGCTGAACTTGGTGGGCTCGGCGACCTCGCCCTTGGCGCTGACCTTCACCTGCATCATGGCGCCGACGATCTTCTCCCACTGCTTCTTGTCGACTGCCGAGGGGCCGGGCACCTCCACGCGCTCTCCTTTCTTGGGGGCAGGCGCAGCGGCGGCGGCGGTCGAGCCGGCCACGGCGACGCTGCCATCGTAGACCTTGACCAGCACCGCCTTGGTGCTCTCGGCGTCGATGCGGAATACCGTGCCACGCACGCCGGCGACGGCGCGCTCGGTGCGCACCTCGAAGTTCCGCTCTTCGCCGAACACCGAGGTGACCTTCGACCAGACCTTGCCCAGCAGCAGCGTGGCCTTGAAGCTGCGGCTGGTGTCGGTGAAGGCTGCCTGGTCGAGCTTGAGCTTGGAGGAGGGCCCGAGCCGGACCACGCTCTTGTCCGAGAGCGTGATCTCGAGCTTGCCCGCTTTCCCCGTCTCCAGCAGGTCCCCCTGCTCGACGGTGCCCTTGGCGAGAAGCGCAATGGGCTGGCCCTTTGCGGGCGTGCGGGTCGCGGTGCCCTCGAGAAAGCTCACCTCGCCGGCCGCTGCCCAGACCGAAGCCGGTAGAAGAAGGGCAGCCGCGAGCAGCGTACCAGTCATCGCTCTCATCTCATCCTCCGTTCAGCTCAAACCCCCTCGCGGGGGTGACTAGGGAAGCGGGACGAGTTGCACCTTCAGCGCCGTCCGCGCCAGGCCCGTGGCCACCACGGCCTCGTAGGGCCGGTGACCGGCCTTCCTTACCTCAACCCGGTGGGTCCCCTCGCTCAGCGAGAGGACCCGACCGTCGAGGTCAACGCAGCTGCCCTGCAGCACGCCATCCAGCAGCACATCAGCTTCCCCGGGTTCGCAGTGCAGGGCCAGCCCGGGGTCGATCTTCCTGGCGTCGCTCGTCGCCGCTCCCAAGGGCTCCCAGGGTTCGGGAGTCCTGCAGGAGGCGCCGCTCAGCAGCACGGTCAGCATCACCCGCCACGCGCACCTCACTTGGGCGTGATCGAGAGATCCAGGGAGTTGTTGTTGGTTCGGGTGACGTTGATCCTTCCCCATTTGCCCGTCTTGTCCTGGAGCTCGCCGGCGAGGGTCTCTACCGGAGCCACGGCTGCCAACTCCATCGTCGAGACCTTGTCGAACTTCGCGGAGGACACGTCCTTGACGCTCGGAACGGAGCTGCGCAGGACGTCTCTGAGCGCCGTGAAGGCCGGGTAATCCTTGAGGCCCGTGACGTTGAGCGTGATCGACCGCACCCCGGTGGCCTGCTTGTTCCAGGCCTCGAAGAAACCACTGCGCACGGCGCTGATGGCCTTGGTGCGAGTCAGCTCCATCGCCTTGCGCATGGCGTCGTCCGTGCTGGCCAGCGAGTTCGCGGTGACCACCTCGGCGTACTCGGAGAGGGCCTCGGAGGAGTCAGCCGCGGTGACGGTGATGGCGGGCATGACCTGCGCCAGGAAGACGGTGGTGCCAAGGCCCTCCGCCTTTCCCTCACTCACCGTGCCGGTGACGGTGCCGTAGATGACGACGTCGGCGCCGACGCCATTGGCGATCTCCATTGCCTCATGGGGA